>CANBQX010000198.1 GCA_947371775.1 Comamonadaceae bacterium | reverse complement strand
GCACAAAGACGCCAGTTTTGCTTCTACGCCCTCGTGGCCCCAGGCCAGCGGGTAGGTGATGTCCAAGGTGTAGCTGCGAAACTTGCCGTTGGTGTGGCGTTCGATGTGGCGCAGCTTGGCCATGTCGGCAAAGTTGAGCACCGGCTGCGCCACTTCCAGACGCATGGGTGGGTTGACCTGGTTGATGTCCAGCAGGTTGGGCTTGGGGCCCACAAAGGACACCAGGCTCATCACAATCGCTTCGCGGATCGGGTCGATCGGCGGGTTGGTGACTTGCGCAAACAGCTGCTTGAAGTAGTTGTACAGCGGTTTGTTTTTGTCCGACAACACGGCCAGGGGGCTGTCGTTGCCCATGGAACCCAGGGCCTCTTCACCGTTGGCCGCCATGGGGGCGATCAAGAACTTCAAGTCTTCTTGCGTGAAGCCAAAGGCCTGCTGGCGGTCCAGCAAGGTGGCGCCTGCTGCATCGTGGGCATCGCCAGCGCTCGCCACATCGCTGGCCACGTCGTCGAGCTTGATGCGCAGGTTGTCGATCCACTGCTTGTAGGGCTTGCTGTTGGCCAGGCCCGACTTGAGTTCCTCATCGTCAATCATGCGACCCTGCTCCAGGTCGATCAGGAACATCTTGCCGGGCTGCAAACGCCACTTGCGCACGATTTTATTTTCTGGCACAGGCAGCACGCCCGATTCCGAGCCCATGATGACCAAGTCATCGTCGGTAATGCAATAACGCGAGGGGCGCAGACCGTTGCGGTCCAGGGTGGCACCGATCTGGCGGCCGTCGGTAAACACGATGGAAGCCGGGCCGTCCCAGGGCTCCAACATGGCGGCGTGGTATTCGTAGAACGCGCGGCGGCGCTCGTCCATGGTGGTATGGTTTTCCCAGGGCTCGGGGATCATCATCATCATGGCCTGGCTGATGGGGTAGCCGGCCATGGTCAGCAGTTCCAGACAGTTGTCGAAGGTCGCGGTGTCGGACTGGTCGGCAAAGCTGATGGGGTAGAGCTTTTTCAAGTCAGCGGCCAACACGGGTGAGGACATGACTCCCTCACGCGCCTTCATCCAGTTGTAGTTGCCCTTGACGGTGTTGATCTCGCCGTTGTGCGCCACATAGCGGTAAGGGTGGGCCAGCGGCCACTCGGGGAAGGTGTTGGTGGAAAAGCGCTGGTGCACCAGACCCAGGGCCGACACGCAACGCGGGTCCTGCAGGTCGTAAAAATAGGTGCCCACCTGGTCCGCCAGCAGCAGCCCTTTGTAAATCACCGTGCGGCTGGACATGCTTGGAACGTAGTATTCCTTGCTGTGCTTGAGGTTGAGGTGCTGAATCGCCGCGCTGGCGGTCTTGCGGATCACATAGAGCTTGCGCTCCAGCGCGTCTTGCACGATCACATCGTTGCCGCGGCCGATGAAGACCTGGCGGATGATGGGTTCTTTTTGGCGCACCGTGGGTGACATGGGCATGTCGACATTGACCGGCACATCGCGCCAGCCGAGCAAGACCTGGCCTTCGGCCTTGATCGCGCGCTCCATCTCTTGCTCACAAGCCAGACGGGAGGCATGTTCTTTGGGCAAAAAGATCATGCCCACGCCGTATTCACCCGCAGCAGGTAGCACAACGCCGATGGAACCGTCGGGCGCGACACCTGCGCGGGCCATTTCCTCGCGGTACAGGGCGTCAGGCAGCTGAATCAGGATGCCGGCGCCGTCTCCCATGAGCTTGTCGGCACCCACGGCACCCCGGTGGTCCAGGTTTTCCAAAATCTTGAGCGCATTGGCCACGATGCTGTGGCTCTTCTCCCCCCGGATATGGGCCACAAAGCCCACGCCACAGGCATCGTGCTCCTGGCTTGATGCATACAAACCGTGGTCTTGAAGGTGCTTGATTTCGGCTGCCGTGGACATGGCGCACTCCTGAAAATGGTCAAAGGGGGAAGGAGCATACCGCACTGCAACAAAAGTGCCAAGCAATTTAATTGGGGTCAGATTCCAATTAACACTCTATCCCAGATGTTTTTAATTAATTGGGGACAGATTAAGTGACTCGAACAAGTACTTCGGGGGTAGAACAATGCCTGCGTTTCGCTTATTTAGCGGCCAAAGGTGGCCGTCCCGCCGTCGTTTTGATGACCCGGCGTGGTGTGCGTTTTTGCAAATCCGCAACAAATTCGGGCTCGCCTAGCGCCCAACCACGCAAGGTGGCGTCCGTCAAAGCGGTTTGCTGCACCGAAGCAATGCCTGACTGCACCAAATTGGCATAGGCCATTTCCCGCGCAAACGGCGTGTTTCCCAACTCCCAGTACAAGGGATGCGGCGTGAGCCATGGCTCCTGGCGCTGACCCACGTGGTTGGCGTAGCTGGACCAGAGGTAGTCGCCGGGCTGAGCCACCAGACCTGCGCGCACCGGGTTCAAGTCAATGTAGGCCATGCAAGCCAGCAAATAGCGCTCGCTTTGAATCAGGCTGGACTTGAAGCGCCCTTCCCACAGCGTACCTGTGCGCTTTTGACGGTCATTGAAGTAACGCACGTAGCGACGTCCCACGGCTTGCATCATCTTTGCCAAACCGTCGTCGGTGGAGGGTGTGGCCAGAAGATGGAAGTGGTTGTCCATCAGCACATAGCCGTGCACGGCCACATTCCATTGCTTGGCGTGCTCGGCCAGCAAATCGAGCATGGTGCGGCGATCCGCGTCGCTGGCAAAAATCGTCTGGCGGTTGTTACCGCGCTGGATCAGGTGGTGGGCATAGCCCGCCATGCTCAAACGGGGCAGGCGCGCCATGGAATTGGAATCTGACCCCGAAGGAACCGACTGAAAAGCGGATCAGGTGGGCGCGCGGGACACGCGTACTTTGCCGCCGGTGATGACCAAGATCACGTTGTCACCGGGGGCCAGCTTTTCACTTCCAACGGCCTGCACGATGGAGCGGCGATCGCCATTTTTGAGCTGCACAATGATCTCCAACGCATCCTCTTTGGTGCTGAAACGCTCAATGGCATTGCCTGCCGCCGCACCTGCCACAGCCCCCAACACGCCGAGCACGTTTTGCTCACGCTGCACGCCGCTGCCCGCCGAGCCGGCGATGGCACCCACGGCACCGCCAACAATGCCGCCTAATCCGCTTTGGCTGCCGTCGACCGTGACGGGGCGCACGGACAACACCACGCCGTCTTGGATCGAAGACATGGTTTGGGCGTCGCTGCGCTTGACCAAGTCAGGGCTGCTGCTTGCGCAGCCTGTGAGGGCGACGATGGCCGCAATAGCAAAGGCGAATGTGATTAGCTTTTTCATACAGATTCCTTCGAGTAATCGATTTGTCACCAGCTTACAACGCGCCACGATCAGCCGGGTTGTCAGGGGAATTGTCGGCGGGCAATGTAAACCGGTTGTCAAGCAATGCCTCCAGCCCAAACTCTTGCAGCAAGGCCTTCAAACGCTGGGCGGCGGCGCGTTTTTTGTGGCCTGTGTAGCGCGCCAGAATCAGCTCGTTTTTCATGCTGTGCTCCCAGCCCACCAGCTCGGTGACCGTCACCTGGTAGCCCATGGCCTCCAGGTACAGGCAGCGCAGCACATTGGTGAGCTGACTGCCGACCTCCCGCGCGTGCAGAGGGTGGCGCCAGAGTTCTGCCAGGGGGGTGCGCGCCAGCATGAGCGCCCTGCTCCCGCCCAAATGGCGCGCCACCTCCGCCTGGCAGCACGGCACCAGGGCAAAGGCCCGGGCGCGCTTGGCCAGTCCAAAGGCAATGGCGTCGTCGGTGGCGGTGTCGCAAGCGTGCAGTGCCGTGACCAGATCAATTTGCGG
>CANBQX010000197.1 GCA_947371775.1 Comamonadaceae bacterium | reverse complement strand
GTTTTCTAACAGCGGTCCGGTGACGACGACCGCGATTTCGATGATGCGGTCTTGCGTAGGGCTTAAACCCGTCATTTCGCAGTCAAGCCAGACCAGGTTTTTATCGGATTTGGAAAGGGGTGATTGGGTTTCAGTCATCGGCCTATTGTCACCGATGGCCTAAACTCGCCTGATGAATGACGCTTTTGCAAACCCCTCCAACCTGTTCTCGCTGGCCTTCGCCGCCGCCCTGGTGTGCGGCCTGGCCCTGAAGTTTTGGTTGGCGACCCGCCAGGTGAAGCATGTGCTGGCCCACCGCAGTGCGGTTCCAGGCGTTTTTGCCGACCGAATTTCCTTGGCTGCCCACCAGAAAGCCGCCGATTACACCGTGACCAAAACCCGCTTTGGCATGTTGGAGTTGGCCTGGGGCGTTGCCGTGGCACTGGGCTGGACACTGTTGGGCGGCCTGGACGCTTTGAACAACGCGGTCACGCAGCAATGGGGCCCCGGACTGGCCTCCCAAGCCGCGCTGATGGGCTTGTTTATTGCCATCAATGCGCTGATCGATATTCCCTTTGGTTGGTACGGCACCTTTGTGATTGAAAAGAACTTCGGTTTCAACAAAACCACGCCGCAACTGTGGCTGCAAGACCTGGCCAAGTCGCTGGTACTGGGGCTGCTGATTGGCACGCCGCTGCTGCTTTTGGTGCTGTGGCTGATGGGGGCGGCAGGCCCGTCCTGGTGGGTCTGGACCTGGGGCGTGTGGATGGGTTTCAACGTGCTGGCCATGCTGATCTACCCCACCTGGATTGCTCCTTGGTTTAACAAGTTTCAGCCCCTGCAGGATGAATCCTTGGCCACACGCGTACAAGCACTCATGCAGCGCTGCGGCTTCAAGGCGCAGGGCTTTTATGTGATGGACGGCAGCAAGCGCAGTGCGCACGCCAACGCCTATTTCACCGGTTTTGGCGCGTCCAAGCGCGTGGTGTTTTATGACACCTTGCTGGAACGCCTGAATGCCGACGAGGTCGATGCGGTGCTGGCCCATGAACTGGGGCACTTTGCCCACCGCCATATTCAAAAACGGGTGCTCTCCCTGTTCTCGCTCAGTCTCCTGGGTTTTGCGCTGCTCGGCTGGCTATGCACGCAGGTGTGGTTCTATACCGGCTTGGGGGTGCTGCCGAATTTGCACGGCTCCAACGACGCGCTGGCCTTGCTTTTGTTTATGCTGGCGCTGCCGCCGTTTACGACCTTCATCGGGCCGGTGTTCTCAAGCCTCTCGCGGCGCGATGAGTTTCAAGCGGATGCCTATGCGGTGGACAAATCCAGCGGCACGCACCTCGCCTGTGCGCTGCTCAAGCTCTATGAGGACAATGCGTCCACCCTCACGCCCGACCCCTGGTATGTGCGTTTTTATTACTCGCATCCTCCGGCCTTGCAGCGCCTGAGTCGCATGCAGGCAAAGGCGTCTCCCGCATGAGCAGCCCTTCAGCACCCCCTGCTCCGCGCCCTGCCCGCATGGCCCTGACCGGGCCGCAGATTGTGGCCAAACTCGCGCAGACGCCGGATTGGCGCCTGTCGGGCGACGGCGAAGATCTGGCGATTGAAAAAACATTCCGTTTCGCCAGTTATCTGCACACCCTGTCGTTTGTGAACGCGGTGGCGTTTCTGGCCGAGCAGCAGGACCACCACCCCGACATGCTGGTGGGCTACCGCAGTTGCAGCGTGCGCTGGAGAAGCCACGACGTCAAAGGCATCAGCGCCCGCGACTTCGAGTGTGCGGTTCTGGTCGATGCGCTCAGCGGCGAAAGCACGCAGTCTGGGCCCCACCTTGGCTGAGGCGCCGCAACTGCTGCCAGGCCTCGTCATCGCCGGCCACGGACGCCATGTGTGGGTGGAGACACCGGACGGACGCCGGGTCATTTGCCACCCACGGGGTAAAAAAAGCCAAACGGTGGTGGGCGACCGCGTGTTGTGGCAAAGCTCCGAGGACGAAGGCACCATCGAAAAGGTGCTGCCGCGCAGCAACCTGCTCTACCGCCAGGACGAGATCCGCACCAAGTCGTTTGCCGCCAACCTCGATCAGGTGGTGATCTTGCTGGGGGCCGAGCCCGAATTTTCTGAGAGCCAACTCGCCCGGGCTCTGATCGCAGCAGAGGCTGAAAAAATTCGGCCTGTCATTGTGCTGAACAAGCGCGACCTCACCCCCTTGTTTGAGCGTTCGTGGCAGCGCCTGGAGCCCTACCGCGCCATGGGCTACACCGTGCTGGCCACCGCATTCAAGCCCCGTCACGCTGCAGACGGCGCAGCGACAGACCCGGAACCCACCGACAATGAAGCACTTGCGCAGGCCTTGCAAGGCAAGACCAGCCTCATTCTGGGTCCATCGGGCGCGGGGAAAAGCACGCTCATCAACCGTTGGGTGCCGCAAGCCCAGGTGCTGACGCAAGAGATCTCCAGTGCGCTCAATTCAGGCAAGCACACCACCACCAGCACCACGCTGTACTGGATGGACGCGGCCAAAACCACGGCGCTAATTGACTCACCCGGTTTTCAGGAGTTTGGTTTGCACCACATCGCGCCCATGCAATTGGCGCAGCTCATGCCCGATATTGCGGCGCAGGCCGGTGACTGCAAGTTCTACAACTGCAGCCACTTGCACGAGCCAGGGTGCGGTGTTTTGCATGCTGTTCAGCACCCCAGTACCGAGGCGAGTATCAGCACCACGCGCTTCAAGATTTACAACGATTTGTTCGCGGAACTGTCGCAGACCCGCTATTAACGGGGCCTCAGCCCAAGAGGCGCGCCAGCGAGAGTAGCGCCAGGATGACCATCCACATCACCACCGTGCGCCACACCAGGCCGACGACTGAGCGCAAATGGGCGGTCTGCGCGGCAGGTGCTGCACCGTCCAGGTCATCGGCGGCCAATTGCACATTCAGCGCACCCGCAGAGGCCGCCAACACAATGCCATCGTTGTCGCCCGGGCGCTGAAGTTCGTATTTGCGCCAGCGGTCTATGGCCTCTTCAAAGCTGCCGACAAACGCAAAGAACAGCGCAGTGATGCGCGAGGGTGCCCAGTCGATCACCGACCAAGCCTGCTGCACCCAACGGCGCAAGGCCGCGCTCATCAGCACACTTTTGGCAGTTACGGTGCGCTCCACCGTGACCGAAAAATACTCGGAAATCCGGTACATGACGGCACCCGCCGGCCCAAGGCCAAACGCCGCTAACAGCGAATACCAGGCAAACACCCCAAACACATAACGGTGGGCACTGAGCATGGAGTGCACGATCACCTGGCGCACGATTTCGCTGCGCGGCAAATCGCTGGCGTCGATACGCATCCACTGGGCCAGCAGGGTGCGCGCTGTCTCTTCGTCACCTTCTTCCAAGGCGTCGCGAATCTCGGTGAAATGGTGGCTGAATTGGCGAAAGCCTAGCGTCCAGTACAACACCGCCACGTTCCAAGCGAGCGCTGCCAACCAGCCCAAGGCAAGCCATAGCGCCCAGTGAATGGCTGCACTTAGCAAGGCCGGTACCAGCACCACCACTGCCCAAGTCATCCAGGCATGGCGCCCTTCACCGGTATCGCTCTGGCGCACGGCCCACAAGAGCCAATCGCGCACGCGGACATGCACCGCATTGAAAGGCTTCAAAGGGCGTGCTTGCTCTATCAGCAACGCAAACAGAATGGACAGAAAGCTCATGGCCTTTGCATCATAGCGGCCGCAAACGCCACTTTCCGCACCGCCCAGCGCTCAGAGTGACAGAAATTGGTAGAGGTTTCGCAGCATGCCGGCTGTCGCACCCCAGATGTA
>CANBQX010000196.1 GCA_947371775.1 Comamonadaceae bacterium | reverse complement strand
AAATTGGACTTTCACCGCACCGCTTGCGTGGGTGAGCGCCGTTACATCCGGCAGACGGTGCGCCTGCCGCCCCAAGCCTCGTTCATACGCATGAACTGCAACGCTCCTCGGGAGAAGTCGATTTTAACGCAAGGTTATAGATGGATGCCCCGTATTTTTTAATGTCGTTTGCAGTCAGCGTATCACGCGTTATCCCCGCCACCGATACCGTGGGACGGCCGTGCCAGTCGCAGGATTACAAAGAGAAAAATCCTTTGCGAGGAAAATACAACTGAATACGGCTACGGGGCTCATCAAGGTAGGTAAAGGAGTGAACCTAACAAAATTAGCACCGGGCGGTGCATATGCTTGAACATGAGTAATTTGCGCATCCATTGTCGGTAATGAGCCATTCCTCAAAAAATAGTTGTGCGCTATGCAAGATTCTGAGGAAGTCAAACCTCGCAGACGTCTAATGCCTCCAATTCTGGTCCATTGGTTTGCCGCATTGTTTATCACCAATTCGACCGGCCTCCAATTATTCCTGGGTAAATCACCCGGAACCCCTGCAACTGGATTCCAATAGTTTTTTATATAAAAAGCCTCGAGAAATCCCATTCTGTAGATTTTTTCATCCTCAAGGTCACTGAAACCAGAGTCCGTTCGACATTTCAAATCCTTTCCAGCAACTTCGAATTGGTTGCCGCCAATCCACTCTTCCATGCCGACGCCTTTGCTGTGTGCATTCGCAGCGCGGTTCGCCGGGTTGTATGCCTTATAGCCTCCTGAGGGAGAGACATAGTTATTGGTGTTGAGACAAACGCGAACAATATCTGGCATTGCATCCCCTAGATTTATAAACTGATAATAGTTTCCTATACTTTAATTTAAAAGGAAGGTTTGAACCTCATGCCTGCAACGCCATCGCGGGCAACTCAACTTAAGTGAATTAGCGCTGCTGAGTTTCCCAGTTAGGGTGGACGAAGTACGGCGCATCCGAGGGTGCCAGCGGGGTACGGCCACGAATGTGGTCGGCCAGCTTTTCCGCCATCATGATGGTGGGCACATTGAGGTTGCCGCTGACGACCAGGGGCATGATGGACGCATCCACCACGCGCAGACCGCGCACGCCGTGCACCCGGCCCTGCGGATCGGTCACGGCCATGGCGTCGGTGCCCATGCGGCAGCTGCCGCTGGGGTGGTAGGCGGTCTCGGCACTGTTGCGGATGTGCTCGTCGATCTCGGCGTCGGTTTGCACCTGCGGGCCCGGCGACATCTCCTCGCCCCGGAATTCATCGAACGCATGCTGGGCAAAGATTTCGCGGGTCAAACGCACGCCAGCGCGCATTTCGCGGCGATCCTGCTCCGTGCCCATGTAGTTGAACAAAATGCGCGGCGCCTGCAGCGGGTCGGCGCTTTGAATCTTGACGAAGCCCCGGCTGGTCGGTCGCATCGGGCCCACATGGGCCTGGAAACCGTGGCACGAGGCCGGTGAGTTGCCGTCATAGCGCACGGCCATGGGCAAAAAGTGGTACTGCAAGTCGGGGTGTTTGACGCCCGCCTCGCTGCGGATAAAACCACCCGACTCAAAGTGGTTGGTCGCGCCCAGACCGGTGCCAAACAGCATCCACTCCAAACCGATCTTGAGTTTGGCCAAGGGGTTCATGGCCGAATACAGCGTGATGGGCTGCTTGCAGGTGTACTGCACATAGGTCTCGAGGTGGTCCTGCAGGTTCTCACCCACGCCACGCAAGGGCGAGACCACGTCTAAGCCCAGCGCCTGCAGTTCCGCCGGATTGCCAATGCCCGAGAGCTGCAAGAGCTGAGGCGAATTGATGGCGCCGCCCGACAAAATCACTTCACGTCGCGCCTTGATCTGCTGCAGCTGGCCGCCTTGCAGCAGCTCCACCCCGACGGCGCGCGGGTCGCCCGCAGGGCCTTCGGTCAGCACGCGCGTGACCACGCTGTTTTTTTGCAGCGTCAGATTCTTGCGCTTGAGCGCCGGGCGCAAGTAGGCCATGGCGGTGCTCCAGCGACGGCCTTTGTGCGTGGTCATGTCCATGGGCCCGAGGCCTTCTTGCTGGTAGCCGTTCATGTCCTGGGTGACGGGATAGCCTGCTTGCTTGCCCGCGTCAACAAAGGCGTCGTACAAGGGGTTGCGGCAAGCGCCGGTGCTCACATTCAAGGGGCCGCTGTCGCCCCGGTAGGTATCGCCCCCCTTGGCACGTGTCTCGGATTTTTTGAAGTAAGGCAGGCAATGGGCATAGGACCAGTCTTGCATGCCGTTTTGCAGCGCCCAGCCCTCGTAGTCCATCGCATGGCCGCGGATGTAGACCATGCCGTTGATGGAGGAAGAGCCGCCAATCACCTTGCCGCGCGGGCAGTGGATGCGCCGCTTGTTCATGAACGGCTCGGGCTCGGACTCGTACATCCAGGTGTACTTGGCGTTGGCCATGGGATAGGACAGCGCCGACGGCATGTGGATAAAGAGGCTGTGGTCGTTGCCGCCGGCCTCGATCAAAAGCACTTGCACGTCGGCGTCTTCGCTCAGGCGGTTGGCCAGCACGCACCCTGCCGAGCCGGCGCCCACGATGATGTAGTCGAATTCTGGTGTCATGGTTTTGTACTCTAACGGTAGCCGGTCCAGACTTCGCCCATCTCGACGTACACGGTCTTGAGTTGGGTGTAGTGGTCCAGTGCAGTCATGCTGTTTTCGCTGCCGATGCCGGACTCTCCCACGCCGCCAAAAGGCATTTCAATGGGCGTGATGTTGTAGTTGTTGATCCAGCAAATGCCTGCCTTGAGTTTCGCTGCCACGCGGTGGCCTTTTTGCAGGTGCGAGGTAAACACACCGGCGGCCAATCCGAAGCGGGAATTATTGGCGCGGGCGACTGCCTCTTCCTCGGTATCAAAGGTAAGCATGGACAGCACCGGGCCAAAAATCTCTTCGCGCACGATGCGCATGTCGTCTCGGCAATCGGCAAAGATGGTGGGCGCCACAAAGTTGCTGCCCTGCCCCGGCACGGACACCTGTTTGCCGCCGCACACGAGCGTCGCACCCTCGGCCACGCCGCTGGCGATGTAGTCCATCACCTTGGCGGTGTGGGCCTCGGAAATCAAGGCACCCACTTCGGTGGCGGGGTCCATCGGATCGCCCACACGCAGCATCAAGGTACGCACTTTGAGACGCGCCAAAAAGCGATCGGCGATGCCACGCTGCACAAACACGCGCGTGCAGTTGGTGCAAACCTCGCCCTGGGTGTAAAAGTTACCCATCATGGCGGCCGCGACAGCCTGCTCGAGGTCGGCATCGTCAAAAATCAGCAGAGGCGACTTGCCGCCCAACTCCATGGTCACGCGCTTCAAGGTGCCTGCGGCGGTTTCCATCACCTTTTTGCCGGTGGGCACCGAGCCCGTGACCGAGACCTTGGCTACGCCGGGGTGCGCTGCCAACAATGCACCGGTCTCGCCACGGCCCTGCAGCACATTGAACACGCCAGGGGGCACACCGGCCTCGAGGTAAATCTCGGCCAATTTGACGGCGGTGGCTGGGGTCAGCTCCGAGGGTTTGAAAATCATGGCATTGCCCGCTGCCAGCGCGGGGGCCGATTTCCAGCACGCAATCTGCAAGGGGTAGTTCCAGGCGCCAATGCCCACACACACGCCCAAAGGCTCTTTGCGGGTGTAGGCGAATGCGTTTTTCAGAGGGTATTGCTGGCCGGTCAGCGTGGCTGCGGCGCCCGCAAAATATTCAATGCAGTCTGCGCCGCTCATAACGTCCACGACCAAAGCCTCTTGAATGGGCTTGCCGCAGTCCTGCACTTCGAGCGCGGCGAGTTCTTCATTGCGGCTGCGCAGCAAGTC
>CANBQX010000195.1 GCA_947371775.1 Comamonadaceae bacterium | reverse complement strand
CCTTTGAGCTCGCGCTTGTATTCCAGATCCAGGGCACTGCCTTCAGCCACAAACTGGCCTTTGACGAAGTAACCCTTTTTTAATTTTCTTGACATAGCCAAGTATCATAGCCTTCGCATGAAAAACCCGAAAAACTCCCCCAAAGCGCTCGCAGCCCAGCCCCTTCCCGGATTCGCTTACAGCCGCGCGTTTTTTGAATCCCGCGTCGACGCCAGCCTCAAAGCCGCCAAAAAACTCGGCGCCACCGATGCGGCGGCTGAAGTGTCCGAAGGCTGCGGCCTGAGCGTTTCGGTGCGCAATGGCGAACTCGAAAACGTGGAGCGCAACCGCGACAAATCGCTGGGTGTGACCGTCTACCTGGGCAAGCGCCGGGGCAACGCCAGCACGTCTGATTTCTCGGATGCCGCCATCGCCCAAACCGTGCGCGCGGCCTATGACATTGCGCGCTTTACCGCCGAAGACCCCTTTGCCAGCCTGCCCGCTGCCGCAGACATTTGCCCGGTGAACGAGCGCGAGCGAGACCTCGACTTGTTTCACCCCTGGGCACTCAGCAGCGCCGACGCCGCCACACTGGCGCTGCGCTGCGAAGCCTCTGCCTTGTCGGTGGACAAGCGCATTACCAACAGCGAGGGCGCGGCCGTGTCGGCGCAGCAGTCGCACTTCTTTACCGCGCACACCAACGGCTTTCGCGGTGGCTATGCCAGCTCACGCCACTCGCTCTCGGTCTCGCCCATCGCAGGCAAGGGCAAAGACATGCAGCGCGACGGCTGGTACAGCTCGATGCGCAAGGCCTCTGATTTGGCCTCACCTGAGCAAGTAGGTCGTTATGCTGCCGAGCGGGCTTTGAGCCGACTCAAGTCGCGCAAGATTGCCACCACCGAATGCCCCGTCTTGTTTGAGTCGCCCATGGCCGCAGGCCTGTTGGGCGCGCTGGTGCAGGCCGTGAGTGGCGGTGCGCTGTACCGCAAGAGTTCGTTTTTGCTCAACTCCTTGGGCAAACCGGTGTTGGCTAAGCACCTGGATTTGTTTGAAGACCCCTTTGTAATGGGCGGCAAGGGCAGCTCGCCCTTTGACGAAGAGGGCGTGCGCGTGCAGGCCCGCCAGGTGGTGGAAGCCGGGCGCTTGCAGGGCTACTTTTTGAGCAGCTACACCGCGCGCAAGCTGGGCATGCAAACCACCGGCAATGCAGGCGGCTCGCACAACCTGGTGCTGCGCTCACGCCTGACGCGCGCCAGCGACGACCTGGACACCATGATTCGCAAGCTCGGCACCGGCCTGTTGGTGACCGAGCTGATGGGCCAGGGCGTGAACTATGTGACCGGCGACTATTCGCGCGGTGCCAGTGGCTTTTGGGTGGAGAACGGGCAGATCGCCTACCCGGTGCACGAAATCACCATCGCGGGCAATATGAAAGACATGCTGCGCGGCATCGAAGCCGTGGGCGCCGACGCCTACAACTATGGCGCCAAAACCGTGGGATCGATTCTGGTGAACCGGATGAAGGTGGCGGGGTCCTGAGCTCAGTCTTGCTCCCCGCGCGACGGGTAAGTCCCCTTCGATAGCGATGCATGCCACTTGAATGTGCATTGATGTGATGCATTTAAATTTAAAAAAATAGTATTTATTTTGTTATTCATAACATAAGTCAATTTTTTAATGGGTAGACTGTGCGCGATCGGAGTGCAGCCCATGAAACGAGACCGGTACGAGGACCTGACCAAGAAAGAGTTGAAACTCTCCTACCGGAGAGCCAACTTTTTGGACGTTCCCCTGATTTTTCAGCTGCTGCTGGAAGGCGCAGAAGACGGCTCTTTCTCGGATGTTTTCGTGACCCGAACCGGAAGCCGCAAGTTGTTTGGCGTCATTTTTCGCGGTATCGCAACGCAGCTTTTTCAAGCAAAAAATACCAACTCCCAATATGAATGGCAGGTCATATCCAATGATGACGGCGTAGAGGTGGGCTTCCTAAAGGTTTGCAAGGGCCGTGGAGTCTGCAAGGACAGTCATCTCGAACTGCTTGCCATTTGCCCCGCGCACCGCAACCAGGGTCTTGGCACAGCCGTTTTGGAGAACATCGCGTCTGAGGTGCCGGGGGACGGACATCTTTATGTTCATTGCACCAAATATGCCAGGGCCATGCAGCATATTCTCAAGAGGCATGGGATGAAGCGCAACACCAAGTTCGGTGCGCCCAGGGTTGAAGAATACAAGTCCCATTGGCGCGAATCAACTTGATTCAGCCTGCGCGCGCTGCAAGGCAGGGCTTGTCCAGTGTTGGGTGATTGGTTTGAAGACCGCCAGATGTTTGGCAGTAAACCTTGTAATTGTTGGTGCCGGAGAGATGAATCGAACACCCGACCTTCTCATTACGAATGAGCTGCTCTACCGACTGAGCTACACCGGCGCACCGCTGGAATTATAGCCAGTGGGCGCTCGCGGCTTTCAGCGCTGCGCGGCGTCTTCGGCGTAGTAGCGGGTCAGGCGCTCCACTTCGTTTTTCGAGCCCAGCACCACGCTCACGCGTTGGTGCAATTGCGCGGGCGCAATGTCCATGATGCGCTGGTGGCCGTTGGTCGAAGCGCCACCGGCTTGTTCAATCAACCATGACATGGGGTTGGCTTCGTACATCAGGCGCAGCTTGCCGGGCTTGTGGGGTTCGCGCTTGTCCCAGGGGTACATAAACACGCCGCCACGGGTCAAGATGCGGTGCACATCGGCCACCATGCTGGCAATCCAACGCATGTTGAAGTTCTTGCCCCGCACACCGTCGGCGCCTTGCAGGCATTCGTCGATGTAGCGGCGCGTGGGCGCGTCCCAGTGGCGCATATTGCTCATGTTGATGGCAAATTCTTGCGTGTCTTCAGGCACGGTCACATGCTCTTGCGTCAGCACAAACGAGCCTTGCTCGCGGTCCAGCGTGAACATGGCTACGCCCCGGCCCACGGTCAGCACCAGCGTGGTTTGGGGGCCGTAGATGCAATAGCCTGCCGCCACCTGTTGGCTGCCGCTTTGCAAAAAGTCAGCCTCGCTCACCGCCGCGCCGTCGGGCTTGCGCAGCACGCTAAAAATCGTGCCGATGCTGACGTTGACGTCAATATTGCTGGAGCCGTCCAAAGGATCAAACAGCAGCAAATATTCGCCCTGCGGGTAGCGGTTGGGCACGACATAAATGTCTTCCATCTCTTCGCTGGCCATGGCTGCCAGGTGGCCGCCCCATTCGTTGGCTTCGATCAGTACTTCGTTGGCAATGATGTCGAGCTTCTTCTGAATTTCGCCTTGCACGTTTTCGGTTTGCGCCGCGCCCAGCACGCCACCGAGCGCACCTTTGTTGACCGCGTGGCTGATGCTTTTGCAAGCGCGTGCCACCACTTCAATCAGCAAACGCAGCTGCGACGGAATGCTGCCATCCACGCGCTGTTGCTCTACCAGGTAGCGGGTCAAAGAAATGTTGTTTGCCATGGCGTGCCTCGGGTGGGGGTTAGTCGGCCAGCGCGTGGTCGATGACCTCGCGCACATCGTTGCTCAAGTCGCCTTTGGCCGCCACGCGTTGCAGCGCTTCGCGCGCGCCGCTGCGGTAGGGCTCAACCAAGCGCTTCCAGCGGTCCAGCGCGCGTGCCAGGCGGGCCGCGACTTGGGGGTTGATGGCGTCCAGCGCAATCACCTGCTGGCTCCAGAACACATAGCCCGCCGCGTCGTTGCGGTGAAAGGCGCCCGGGTTGGCGCTGCAGTAGCTAAAGATCACGCTGCGGGCGCGGTTGGGGTTGCGCAGGGTGAAGTCAGGGTGCTCCATCAGCTGGCGCACCTCGCGCAGCACATGGCCGCCGCGGTCGCAGGCGCTGGCTTGCAT
>CANBQX010000194.1 GCA_947371775.1 Comamonadaceae bacterium | reverse complement strand
TTGCGCAAATACGTTTGTGGCAAACCGGCTACGGTCGGGTAAATCGGCGTGAGCGTGGTGGGCAAGTCGCCGCCGCCCGCGCGAAAACTGGGGTGCAGCATGGTCCAACCCAGAAAGCCACCCCGCACTTCGCCGCGCACCCGCACCAGCTGGCCGACCGCCAGGGCCTTTTGCTGCGCTGGGTAGAAATTGAAAAAGCGCAAGGTGCAGGTCTCAGACCCGTCATCCACCCGCACGATAAGCTGCTTGCGGGGGCGGTGGTTGATTTCGCAGTCCACCACGCGGGCTTCGATTTGCACCACCTCGCCCTCGCGCGCGTCGCGCAGTTTGACGATGCGGGTTTCGTCCTCGTACCGCAGCGGCAGGTGCAGCGCCAAGTCGATGTCGCGGTACAGACCGAGCTTGTGCAGCGCTTTTTGCGGCGCTGACAGCGGCTTGGCGGTGTTCTGGGGGGCGTCGCTCACGCAGCGGTACCGGGCAAATGAAAAACGGGCGCGGAATGCGGGGTCATGCGTGTCCTTGTCAGGTTTCGATCCTAGTGCAACGGGGAAGCAGGGTCAAAAACGCGGGCGCATCCGTTTTGGGCAGTTAAACTTCAAACTGACACAAATTCGTCATTTCAATGACATTTAAACCAGGACTTCTCCATGTTTTTTGGCAAGCTGCTGCCGCGTGAAGGCAATTTTTTCGAGCTGTTCAACCAGCATGCGACCCGCATTGTGGAAGCGGCGCAGGCATTTTCCAAACTGGTCGCCAATTACAGCGACCTGGAAAAGCGCGAAGCCTACAACCGTGAGGTGGACAACGCAGAGCGTGCCGCAGACCGCATCACCCACGAAGTCAACCGGATGCTGCACAAGACCTTCATCACGCCGATTGACCGCGAGCAAATCCACTCGCTGATTAACACCATGGACGATGTGGCAGACCTGATTCAGGATTCCGCCGAAACCATGGCGCTATACGACGTGCGCCACATGACCGAAGAAATTGTGCGGCTGACCGACGTGAGCGTACGGTGCTGCGAGCGCCTGAAACACGCAGTCACACTGATCGACAAATTGCACGATGGCCCAACGGCTGAAGCTGCACTCAAAACCTGCGAAGAGATTGACCGCCTTGAGTCGGACGCCGACCGCATCATGCGCTCTGCCATGAGCAAGCTGTTTCGCGAGGAGCCCGATGTGCGTGAACTCATCAAACTCAAAGCTATTTACGAGTTGCTGGAAACCATCACCGACAAGTGCGAGGATGTGGCCAACCTGATCGAAGGCATCGTCCTCGAAAACTCCTGATCCGGGCGCCCTGGTATGCAAACCGCACAAACCGCCCTCTGGGTCGTGGTCTTGCTGGTGGTCTTGGCCATCGCTTTTGACTTCATGAACGGCTTTCACGATGCCGCCAATTCCATTGCGACCGTCGTGTCCACCGGTGTGCTCAAACCCACCCACGCGGTGATGTTTGCGGCATTTTTCAACCTAGTGGCCATCTTCATCTTTCACCTGAGTGTGGCCGCCACCGTGGGCAAAGGCATTGTGCAGCCGGGCGTGGTGGACACCCATGTGGTGTTTGGTGCGCTGTTGGGCGCCATCACCTGGAACCTGGTGACCTGGTACTACGGCATTCCCAGCAGCTCCTCGCACGCGTTGATTGGCGGCATTGTGGGCGCGGTGATTGCCAAGTCCGGTGCCGGTTCTCTGATCTCGGGCGGCGTTCTCAAAACCGTGACCTTTATTTTTGTGTCTCCGGTCTTGGGCTTTTTGCTGGGTTCGCTGATGATGGTGTTGGTGTCCTGGGTTTGTCGCCGGGCCACGCCGTCCAAGGTGGACCGCTGGTTTCGCCGCCTGCAACTGGTGTCCGCCGGGGCCTACAGCCTGGGCCATGGTGGCAACGACGCGCAAAAGACCATTGGCATTATTTGGATGCTGTTGATTGCCACGGGCTACGCCCAGGCGGGCGACACAGCGCCGCCGACCTGGGTCATCGTCAACTGCTATACCGCGATTGCCTTCGGCACCATGTTCGGTGGCTGGCGCATTGTCAAAACCATGGGCCAGAAAATCACCAAGCTGCGCCCCGTGGGTGGTTTCTGCGCCGAGACCGGCGGTGCCATGACCTTGTTCCTGGCCACCGCTCTGGGCATTCCAGTGTCCACAACCCACACTATCACCGGTGCCATTGTGGGCGTGGGCGCAACGCAGCGGGCCAGTGCGGTGCGCTGGGGCGTGGCGGGTAATATTGTGTGGGCTTGGATCTTCACCATTCCCGCCAGTGCTTTTGTGGCCGCGGTCGCCTACTGGGTGAGCTTGCAATTGTTTTAAGGGCGCGGTGGGACAATCGCGCCACTCCCTTTCCTTGGAACGGGCCCGTCCGGCCCTCAAGCACCATGTCCCCTTCTTATTCGCTCAGCGATTTTGACTTTGCGCTGCCCGCGCAGTTGATCGCCCAACACCCCGCACCCGAGCGCTCCGGCGCACGCCTCCTTGACGCCAGTGGCGGCAATGCCGTAGACCGCATCTTTCGCGATCTGCCCGCCCTGTTGCGTGCGGGTGATTTGCTGGTGTTCAACGACACCAAAGTCTTGCAAGCCCGCCTGTTTGGTGAAAAAGCCACCGGCGGCAAGCTGGAGTTGTTGGTGGAGCGTGTGCTGGGCGGCAACCAGGTAGCCGCGCACTTGCGGGTGAGCAAAAAGCCGGCCGTTGGCGAAACCGTGACTCTGCACTGCGCGCCCGGCCATGCGGACGGACTGCGGGCCACGCTGCTGGGGCGTTGGCCCGATGCGCAGGGGCCCTTGTTTCGCTTCGTGCTGTCTAACGATGTGGGGGACGATCCCTACACGCTCATGGAGCGCCACGGCCACATTCCGTTGCCGCCCTACATTGCCCGCGAGCAAGACGGTGACGACCCGGACGCGGCGCAGGACGCGCAGCGCTACCAAACCGTGTTTGCCAAAAATCCGGGTGCCGTGGCTGCGCCCACCGCAGCATTGCACTTTGACGCCTCGCTGCTGGCGCAGTTAGACGCCATGGGTGTGCAGCAAGCGCACGTGACCTTGCACGTGGGCGCGGGTACTTTTCAGCCGGTCAAGACAGAGAATTTGGCGGAACACCGCATGCACAGCGAGTGGTACGACGTGCCGCAAGCCACGCAAGACGCTATTGCCGCCTGCAAAGCGCGTGGCGGGCGGGTGGTCGCCGTGGGTACGACCACGGTGCGCACGTTGGAGAGCTGGGCCGCTACCGGCGTGGCGCGTGGAGATACCACCATCTTCATCACCCCCGGCTTTCAGTTTCAGCGGGTCGATTTACTCATCACCAACTTCCACTTACCCAAGTCGAGTTTGATGATGCTGGTCAGCGCCTTTGCCGGTTATGAGCGTATTCGTGCCCTTTACGAACACGCGATTGCCAAGGAATACCGGTTTTTCAGCTACGGCGACGCCATGCTGCTGGCGCATGACAAATCGACGTCAGCGGCCAGGGCTGTCTGACACACAATGGCTTGATCGGGTCTTCTGCGACCGCGCTGGTTTTTTCCGCACATTGAAGGAGTTTTTATGGGTTCTATGGTCAATTACACACGCCCCGACGGGCAAAGCGCCACCGGCTATCTGGTCCAGCCTTCTGGCGGCAGCACGGCGCCTGCCATTGTGGTTATCCAGGAATGGTGGGGGCTGAACGCGCAGATCAAGCACGTCGCTGCGCGCTTGGCGCAGCAGGGCTACCAGGCCTTTGTGCCTGACCTGTACAAAGGAAAGCTCGCGCTAGAAGAAAACGAGGCCAAGCATTTGATGGATGGTCTCAATTTCGGCGACGCTGCAGGCCAGGACGTGCGTGGCGCGGTGCAATTCC
>CANBQX010000193.1 GCA_947371775.1 Comamonadaceae bacterium | reverse complement strand
ACGCAGCAAGCGTGGCCATGTTGCTGGATGCTGGTGCCGATAGCTCGCTGCGCAACGCTGCAGGTTTGAGTGCCTTGGACTTTGCGCAGCAGGGTCAACGTATGGATTCGTACAACGTGCTGGCCAAGCGTTTGAAGCCTTGAGGGCTGGACTTCACTTCATACGATGTATAGGGTTTTAAGAGGTTAATTGAATTGAAGATTTTTCCGCGCCGAGCAAAAAAAGGGCGCTTGAGAGGGTTTGAACTTCCGGCTTTTCAGGGCGCGAAGCGGCATCTTTGGCACGCTGCGACCCATGCCGCGAAACAACACCCCTGACTTGCGCAGCACCAGTAGAGCGCCCGACTGGATTGGCTTTGATCGGCTTGACTTGGCCGTTCGGGTACCCCTCACGGCGTACAAGGCAGCCATAAGGCGCAAACGATGGGAACAACAAACGGTCAGTTTGAAAGGTCATAAGACGCCCTTTGCATAACGCTTTGCCATCCAGCTCGCCAAGCGCAAAGGCAGCTTTCGCACTTGAACAGGAATCCACGCGCAGCCGAGCAAGGCGAAACCGGCCGACCAGCTCACAAACGGCCCAAACCAGCGCGGAAAGCGACCCAGCAGCCGAGCAACATCACTGGGCTGCACCAGTAGCTGGTTCATGGCCGCGTACCTGCGGGCGTGCTCGCCAGCGCGGCGGCCTTCGCCGCCTGCGCAGGCTTTGCACTTGCCGGTTTATAGACCGAGAAGGCGCTTTCGTTCTGCCTTTTTTTGCTCGTAGATCGCCTGCTTTTGGGCTCGGGTGAGCTTAGCGACGGGTTCGGGGGTGGACTCTGGAGCTGGCTGAACTGTTGTTTTAGATGGCTTGGAGGCACCTGACACGGCCCCGGAGTCGGGCGGGATTGGGGCTGCTGGTGCGCGCAAATAGGCGTCCAAGGCAACACAAAGCAGGGCGTTAATGGAGATGCCGAGGTATTCGGCTTTGGCGCGCGCTGCGGCGTCCAAGGTGTCTGGGAGTCTGAGAGAATAGGCCATTGACGCATTATGACGTCATTTTGACTGCTAGTGTTTGGCACAACGTTTCCCGTTGTTTTATATGAGACAAGCCCCGCGGCGCTGCCGCCCGCTGCGCGGTCGCCCGCGACCGGTCCTGAGCTCTGCTGGGCAGCAGCAAGCAACCCACGCAAACGCGCTGCCTCCTGATGCGCCACCAAAAATGATCGCGCCTTGTGCACCATGAGCGACCACCAAGCACTTTCTTTGGGTTCGATGCGGCGACCCTCAGGGGTCACCAATGCGCCGCCCTGAAAGCTCCAACCGGCCCAGGCATCGCCTGGAAGCTCCAAGCGCGCCAAGACCCGACAAAGCTTGTAGACCGCGAACGGAATGCGATGGGCGCCGATCTCCCAGTTATGCCAAGTGCGCGGAGTTACCTGAAAGTATTTCGCGGCTTGCTCAAGGCTCCAGCCCAAGGTGCAGCGCGATAGGCGCAGCCGGTGGCCCATCTGTAGGCGGTAATCGGGGTCGTGCGGGCAATTCCTGCGGTGTTTGGATGTGTGTGCGTACTTCATACGATGTATATTATGTTAATAAATGCATTGGAAGCGAAATGCCTCCAGTCACCGGTTTAAACGTGACCCCACACCAGCAAGGCGTCCCGCCCTTGCACCGCCAGATCCACCTTGGCACCCACTGGCAGCAGCACCTTGGTAGGCACATGGCCAAACGGCAACCCCGTCAGCACGGGAACTGACAGCTGGCTGCGCAACCACGCGACCACGCTGGCGAGCTTGAAGCCTTTGTCGTGGGGCACCAGTTTGAAGCTGGTGAACTGTCCCAACACAATCGCTTTTTGCTGCGCCAGCACCCCTGCGTGCAGCAACTGCGTCAACATACGCTCAATTTTGTAGGGGTGCTCACCCACATCTTCTACGAACAAGACGCCTCCTTTGACCTTGGGCCAAAAGGGCGTTCCAAGCAAGGAGGTCAAGACAGCGAGGTTGCCGCCCCAGAGCTTGGCGTTGTGCACCTCAAAGTCCGGATGAGACTCCGATGCGGCCATGCGCCAACCCGCGCCCTCGCCCTGCTCCAGCAGCAAATCGTCAAAACAAGCTTGCATGATCTCGTCCACACCTGCCTCGGCACCAAAATCCTCGCCCAATGCAGGCCCTTGCCAGGTGATAGCACCTGTTTTCGCCAGCAGCGCGGTTTGCAGCGCCGTGAAATCACTTTGCCCGACAAACTGGGTGCCTGATTCCACCGCCTTGGCCAGCGCGGCGTAGGGCAAGGACGGCAGGATGCGGGTCAGTCCATAGCCGCCACGGCTAATCAAGGCCACATCGGCGCCGCTGGCCGCCGCGCGCTGGATGGCCGCGAGGCGTGTGTCATCGTCACCCGCAAAGCGCAAATGGCGTGTGAGTGCGTCGGCATCAAGCTCGACCTCGTGGCCCAGGCTGCGCAAATGCTTCACTCCGCGCTGAAAAGCGGCTTTGTCGCGCACAGCGCCGGCGGGCGAATAAATGTAAATGTGGCTCATCAGTGGTTCGCTCCAAAAAAGTCCAAGGCGCGTTGTGCAATGGGTTCGCCGTGCTCCTGCACGAAATGACCGGCATGCGGCAAGAGCATCACCTCATCGCAGCCGCGAATGATTTGTTGCAGTGCGCGCATGGTGGGCTCGCCCAAAACCGGGTCTTGTTGGCCAATCGCCATCAGTGTTTTTCCAGTCCATTCGTTTTGCCAGAAGGCCTGTGCGCGGCGCGACACGTCGGCGCCTGGCGAATCAACAAACTCTGGCACCATGGGTGGAAACGCCCGCAAAGCTGCGCGGTGCCCCTTGTCTGGGAACGGCGCGTTATAGGCCTGCCACTGCGCAGGCGCCAAGTGCGGATTGCCACGGCTGAACAGACGGCCCACATCAAATTCTGGGTTCTTGGCGCACCATTCACGCCATGCCAGAAAGCCTTTGGACAGAGGCTGCTCACCGGTGGCAAGGCTGGTGTTCATGACCAACAATCCCTGGTAGCGCTGCGGCGCGTCCATGGGCAGTGTCAGGCCCAAGATGCCGCCCCAGTCTTGCACCACCAACACTACATTGCGCAGATCCAGGCGCTCGACCAACTCTGATAGCACCTGGCGGTGGAATTCAAAGGTGTGAAAACCGTCTTTTTTCGGCTTGTCGCTTTTGCCAAAGCCGATCAAGTCCGGCGCAATCACGCGGTGCACTGCCCCCGCAAAGACTGGAATCATGGTGCGGTAGAGGTAACTCCAGGCCGGGTTGCCATGCAGGCAGAGGTAGGTGGTGGACGCGTCCTGCGGACCGACGTCTAGATAGTGCAGGCGCAACCCGTCCAGCGCACGCAAATCCGCCATGTAGTTTGCAGCCCAGGGATAGTCCGGCAGCTCGGCAAAGCAGGCATCGGGTGTGCGCACTGCATCGTCACGTACGGGGCTCATATTCACCCTTCTCGGTTTAAAAAACGCCTGCAGCACTTTGCCACACTCGTCGGCCAGCACACCGCCTTGCACCTCGGTGTGGTGGTTCAATTCCGGGTGGCTGAAGAGGTTTAAGACGGAACCCGCTGCACCGGTGCGAGGCTCCGCCGCACCAAACACCACGCGCTTGAGCCGCGCATGCAACATGGCGCCGCTGCACATGGCGCAGGGCTCCAGGGTGACAAAAAGCTCGCAACCGTCAAGCCGGTAATTGCCCAAACTCCGCGCGGCGGCTCGCAAGGCTGCGATTTCGGCATGGGCGCTTGGGTCATGCTGACCCACTGGCGCATTGCGTCCGGTGGCGATCAACTGCCCGTCTTTGACGACCACGGCCCCCACGGGCACCTCGCCATCCAGTGCTGCCAATTCGGCCTGCTGCAAGGCCAGCCGCAT
>CANBQX010000192.1 GCA_947371775.1 Comamonadaceae bacterium | reverse complement strand
AGCAAGCCTGGCGGGTGGCCACTGCCCTCTGTGCCTGCTCTCGCACGGCGGTCTGGCACCGCCGCCAGCCACCGTTTTTTTTGCAGCAACACAGCTACGGTCGCTTGCTCCGCCATGGCCTCCACTTGCGGCACCAGTGAGCGGCGCCCATCAGCGCGCTGCCGCGCCACGCGGCCCACCCCGCCAAGCCTGACGCCCCCGCCTCACCAAGCGCTTAGGCGCTGTGGGGCATTTCGCACCGCACACCTCTTCGCACGCCAAGGCTTGGCCTCTCGCAGGGGCGCGCGGGAACAGGCTTCTCATTTTTTTGGCTTTCACCATGAACAAAACCCATCTCGCGCTGGCACTGGCCATCGCTTTTCCTCTTTCTTTCTCTTTTCCCGCAGCGGCCCAAACTGCGGCGGGCGACGCCGGTCTGGCCGACGAGGCAGCGCCCGTCAAATCGCTGGGCATCGTTACCGTCACGGGCGGCCGCCCCACCTCGCTGCCCACACAGATTCCCACCACGATTGAAGGCGTGTCGCGCAAGCAAATCGAGCAAACCATCAACGCCACCGACAGCGAAGACGTGCTCAAGTACTTTCCCAGCCTGGTGGTACGCCGACGCTACATCGGCGACTACAACCACGCGGTGCTCTCAAGCCGTGCTTCGGGCACGGGCAACAGCGCGCGCTCGGCGGTGTATGCGGACGGCATTTTGTTGTCCAACTACCTAGGCAATGGCGCCACCTATGCGCCACGCTGGGGCATGGTTACACCCGAGGAAATCGAGCGCGCTGACGTGATGTACGGCCCGTTTTCTGCGGCCTACCCCGGCAACTCAGTGGGTGCGGTGGTGGACTATGTCACGCGTATGCCCACGCAGTTTGAAGGCCACGCAAAAGTCGTGACCTCGCAGCAACACTTTGACCAGTACAACACCCATGAAACCTACCAGGCCAACCAGGCCAGCGCGTCGCTGGGTAGCAAAAGCGGAGCCTGGGCTTGGTGGATCAGCCTGAACCGCACAGACAGCCAGGGCCAGCCCATGGTGTTTGCCACCAAGTCTGTCTCTACCACCGCCCCGGGAAGCAACCCGGTGGCCACGGGTGCGGTCTACGGTTTGGACAAGACCAATACGCCCTGGTACATCCTGGGCACCAACACCCAGTACCACACGGTACAAGACCACGCCAAGCTCAAGCTGGCCTACGATTTGTCGCCCACGGTGCGCGCCAGCTACATGCTGGGCAACTGGAAAAACACCTCTGACGGCGCACCCAAAAGCTATTTGACCGACGCCACGGGCGCCGCCATTTACAGCGGCAGCTATGCCATCGATGGCAAGACATATTCCGCCACCAACATGTTCAACGCCACCAAAGAAAGCCTGGACCACTGGATGCATGGCCTGTCGGTCAAAAGCAATACCAAAAGTGAATGGGACTGGGAATTGGCCGCCAGCATGGTGGACTACAGCACGGACTTGGCGCGCCAGTCCGCCATCAACAGTGCCGCCAACCTCAATGGCTCCATGGGCAGTGGCACATTGGCCAACGCCGCCACCCTGACCGACCAAAAGGGCACGGGCTGGACCACGCTGGCAGCCAAAGGCACGTGGCGCCCACAAGGCCTGCAGGGCGCGCACATTGTGGACTTCGGTGTGCAACAAGACAGCTACCAGTTGCGCACCGTCAAAAGCAACCTGAGCGCCACCGACAACTGGTTTACCAGCAGTGCGGCCAGCCTGAGCGCCGACGTGGGCGGCCAAAGCAAGCTGCAAAGCGTGTACGGCCAAGACGCATGGGCTTTTGCGCCACGCTGGAAGACCGTGCTCGGCGCCCGCCTGGAAAACTGGAGCGCCTCGGACGGCTATGCCAAAACCCCAGTCGCCACCGACAGCTATGCCGCGCGCAACGAGGTTTTCGCATCGCCCAAAGCCGCCTTGGCCTACCAGTGGTCCGACGACACGGTGCTCAAAGGCTCGGTCGGGCGCGCGGTGCGCATGCCCACGGTGTCCGAGCTTTATGGCGCAACCACCAAGTGCTCAGATATAGCTACCAAAATCGTGGCCAGCGCCTGCCCCAGCGGCCAGCGCTGGGTGAACGACGCCAATTTGCGGCCTGAGAAATCATGGACCACCGAGCTGAGCCTTGAAAAAGAGCTTGCCAATGGCTTGCTGCGCCTGACATTCTTCAACGAAGACGTGACCGATTCGCTGTACTCGCAGGCGGTGGGCACCAAGACCGACGCAAGCATCGTCAGCATGGTGCAAAACATCGACGCCATCAGCACGCAGGGGCTGGAGCTCGCCTTCCAGGGCGATAACGTGATTGCTCGCGGCCTGGACTTGTCGGGCAGCATCACCTATGCCGACTCGCGCATCAAAGCCAACAGCTCTTATGTGGCCACCGTGGGCGACACCCTTGGCAAATTGCAGCCGCGCGTGCCGCAGTGGCGCGCCAGCGCCCTGGCCAATTACCACTGGGACGCGCAATTCAGCACCTCGCTGGGCTTGCGTTACAGCGGCGACCAGTTCTCGACGCTCAACAACGCCGACATCAACGGCTTTGCCTACACGGCAGCGAGCCGATTCACCGTGCTGGACTTGCGGGCACGCTACGCCATCGAACCGAAACTGGTGGCGGCCTTTGGCATTGACAACCTGACCAACGCCGAATATTGGAACTACCACCAATATCCGGGGCGCACGTTTGTAGCCGAGCTGAAGTACGACTTTTAAGGTGCCAGGCGCAGCGCCGGACGCCGGAGGTGCTTAGGCCCACCCTGGCGCCGCAAGGCGGTGGCGCGCGCAGCCCATGGTGCATGCCGCAAGTCGGCGGGCACCATGGGCTTTTTTCATTTTGGGATCGCATTTATTAGCACCGGTATCGCAAGACTTTTTTACGGTGCTTGTGCGCTGCCCGGTGGTATTCCTGGTGTGTCTGTGCTTGAATTTATGAGGTTTGGCGCGCTGCCTGGAATGGGCGGCCTCGGCGTCCTGGCGCGCATTGGGCGCGCCACTTTGGCACTTCGTTTTTCAAGGAATTTTCATGGCACTTGCATCTCGCTTTTTTCGCCCGGCTTTGCTGGCGGCCTGCCTTGCGGGCGGCGCTGCAGTGCTCGCCCAGACCTCGGCGCTGGTGCGAGCACCACCCAAAAACGTGCTCAGCCTGAGCGCGGAGGCCAGCCAAGAGGTGGCACAAGACCTGCTATCGATCACCCTGTCCACCACCAAGGAAGGGGGAGACGCAAGTGGCGTGCAAAGCCAGTTGCGCCAGGCGCTGGACGCCGCGCTGACCCAGGCGCGCAAGGTGGCGCAGCCCAAGCTGCTGGAGGTGCGCACCGGCGCGTTCTCAATAGCGCCGCGCTACGCCGCTAAGCCCGGGGGCAGTGGCAACACCATCACCGGCTGGCAGGGCCGCGCCGAGCTGGTGATTGAGGGCAGCGACACCGCCGCCATCAGCCAGCTGGCCGGGCGGCTGACGAGCCTCACCGTGGCGCGGGTGGGCTTTGGCCTGTCGCGTGAGGCGCGCGAACGGGCTGAGGCCGAGGTGGCGGCGCAGGCCATTGCCCGCTTCAAGGGCCGGGCCGAATCGTATGCGCGGCAGTTTGGCTTTGGCGGCTACAGCCTGCGCGAAGTGGCCGTGGGCAGCGGCGATGTGGCCACGGCGGCGCCCAACTACCGGGTGCGCGCGCTGAGCGCGGCCATGGCCGACGAAGCGCAGCCCGTGGAGGCGGGCAAGTCGCTGGTGACGGTGAATGTGAGCGGCAGCATTGAACTCACGCCGCGCTAAGCCGGGGGCGTGTGCGCAGGGGCGTCTGCCGCCCAGGAGTTGCGCGCAAGCAGCAACAAAGCCAGCAATCCAAAACCCGCACTGACGCCAAAGGCCGCTGCCGCACCCC
>CANBQX010000191.1 GCA_947371775.1 Comamonadaceae bacterium | reverse complement strand
AATTCGGTGAATGAACGCTGGAGCAAGGATGAACCGCCGCACATGGTCGTGCGCAATGCGGCGGCGGCGTCCAGGCATTTGCTGGTTTGGTTTCCTGGCACGAATGGTCTCGCGGCAAAAGGCCCCAACTTGTTATTCGATACCGCGGTGCAACAGGGGTTTCAAGTGCTCGCCCTTCAGTACCATGACAGCGAAGCGGTGGCGCAGATTTGCCGGGGCTTTCGCCTTGCCCAATTTCCAGACTGCGCGGCAAGCTTCAGGCAGCACCGTGTGTGGGGTGCACCTTTGAGTCCTCTCATTGCGGACCAAGCGTCTGACGCCATCGTTCCCCGCATGGTCAGCGTGTTGCACTACTTGGTGCAATCAGACCCCAACGGTGCTTGGGACTATTTTTTGGATGGTGACCAACCGCACTGGGCGCGAATCACCATCGCAGGGCAATCACAAGGTGGCGGTATGGCGGCCTTCATTGCAAAAACACAAGTGCTGGCAGGTGTCATCACGTTCTCCGGCGGCTGGGACAAAGGGGCGGACGGCGATATCGCAAGTTGGTATTCCCGCCCCAGTGCAACACCTCCCGCGCGTTGGCATGCCACCTACAACGTTGCAGAGCCCGAAGCGAAAACCTTGGCAAAAACCTACCAACAGCTGCAGATTCCGGATTCCCATATTCATGCACTTTCAGAGCCGGCAGAGGCCGCGCACGCGCACAGTGACGGAATCCGAAACCCCAAGTACCAGCCTTTGTGGGCCAACATGCTGGCGGCCACTTTGGCGCCCTGAGGGCCAACAATCAGCGCGCGGCGAGCACCCACGCGGGCAGTTTTTGCGACCAGTCCCGCGCGGTCTGCAGCTGGCGGGCCAGTTGGAGCAAGCTGTCTTCGTGGCCAAACCGCGCGATGAACTGAACGCCCATCGGCAGGCCATCCGGCGTGGTGTGCAAGGGCACCGACATGGCGGGTGTCCCGGTCAGGTTGGACAGCTGCGTGAAGGGGACGAATGCCAAACTGTCGCGGGCGATTTGGTCAATCATGCCGTTGAGCAAGCCCATTTTTGCCAACAGGCCAAAGATCCCGGTGCGTTCCAAAACCGACAGTGCCCACTCCTGCGCTGCAGGCAAATCTGCCGCACCATGCAGTGGCGCCGGGGTGGCAGCCGTAGGGGTGAGCAGCATGTCAAAGCGGGTATGAAACTGGCCCAGGGCGCGTGCATAGGTATTCCACGCATCGACTTCAGCCACAAAGGTACCCGACGGCGTGTTCGCTCCCAGCGTGGCCAGTATGCGGGTCAAGAGTTCAAAGTCGCTGCTGCGGGCACCTGCGCGCTTGGCCATGTGCGTGATGGCGTGCATATGGCCGAAATACATGTGCAGGTAGCTCCTGGACAGCGCGTTGCCGTCCACCGCAGGGCCCTGCTCTTGCACCTCATGGCCAAGACTGCGCAACAGCGCCACGGCGTCGTGCACCGCTGCCACGGCCTGGTCATCTACCGGCGTGCCGATGGGCGATTGCACGGTGTAGCCAATGCGCAATGTGCCGGGGTCTCGCAGCATGGCGCTGGCATAGGCCTCTGTGGGCGCAGCAACCATGAACGGGTCGCCCGGCTCGCTCCCCTGCAACACGTCCAGAGCACGTGCGGTGTCGCGCACTGTGCGGCTGAGCACGCCCTCGCTGGACGCGCCAGACCAGATTTCTCCCATCGCGGGGCCTGACGAAATGCGGCCCCGCGAGGGGCGCAAACCCAAGAGTCCGCAGTAAGAGGCGGGGATGCGGATGGACCCTCCGCCGTCGTTGGCAGCGGCCATGGGCACGACGCCGCTGGCCACGGCGGCGGCAGAACCGCCACTGGAGCCGCCAGGTGTGCGGTCCAGATTCCAGGGATTGTTGGCGCGGCCCCAGAGCTTGGAGTCGGTCGCAGCTTTCAAGGCAAATTCAGGCAGGTTGGTCTTGCCGAAGACTAGGAAACCGGCATCCAAATAACGGCGTACCACATGGGCATGCTGTATAGGCACGATGCCCACCATAGAGCGGCTGCCATACGAAGTGGGCACACCCGCGTAGTCTTGCACGCCATCTTTGATCAAGAAAGGCACGCCGGCAAACGGTGCGTCAGGCTTCCAGCTTTCGAGCTGGTGCCGGGCTTGCGCTTCGAGTGAGCGGCACACCGCGTTGGTTTTCGGGTTGACCTTGGCGGACTGCGCCAGGGCGCAGTCCAGCAGCTCCTGCGGCGACACCTCGCCAGATTTGACGAGTGCCGCAAGGCCCGTGGCATCGAAGCCGATGTATTCAGAAAGTTGCATGGTGCTTTGACAGGAGTGATAGGCGACGGTGCGAACAGAATAGCGCTTTTGTTGGCATTCCGATGTGACGTGAAAGCATCCACATTCCCTTTCAATGGCAACCGGGCGAGCACCCGGTTGCCACAGGCGGTTATTGCGCTGGCGCCATTTGGCCACGCACCTCGCCGCCCGGATTGGCCGCGGTATGCAAGTTGACATACCACTTGCCAGCGAGCACATCGGCCGCCTGGGCTGGCGTGAGCGTTGCCGAACCCTTGATGGGGCTTTCCACGCTGCCGGTAAAGCCCAGTGCCACGCCTGCGTTGGCCCCAGCGGCCGCTGGGCCATGGAAGTGGCCAGCCTTGGCAGCACCTGTGAGGCCGGTGTAGGTGACGGTCCAGGTCAGCAGGTTGGACTGCGTGTCCAAGGTGGCCTCCAGCGTGCCGGTGCCGGTGCTGGTGTTGGCGGGTACCTCGTTGGCGCCAGACAGTTTTGCGCCCAGCGCAACGGTGCTAGACGCCGCGATGGCGCCAAAGGCACTCAGGCTCAATAGGGCTGCGATCAGTCCACGTGAAAGATAGGTTCGGCTTGTCGTCATGGTCAGGTCCTTTTGCAGTTGAAAAAATCACCACAGAATTCACCCAGAAAATACCGGGCCACTGCATTCTTTCAGAATTAGCCATGAACCGCCATGCCGGTGACAAAGAACTGCCCACCCGCAACATGGTGAATCGTGCGCAAGTCATCGGATGCCTCATCAAAGCGCCACCGGCCATCGCGAAACACACGCTCGTCTGCCCAGGCGCCGATCACTTCGCCAATAAAGAGATCGTAGGTTTGCTGGTTGTGCGGCTCGGGCATGAGCTTGCAAGCAAGCCAGGCGGCGCAACCCTCCACCAGCGGCAGATCGAAGCCCGGCAGTGTGAAGGTGCCCACGCCGTTCTTCAGCAACTTGTCCGGCACATCGTGCGCGCTCTCACTGCCCAGCGCATGGGTGAGTGCTGCCATTTTTTTGGTCGGGAGTTGCAGCGCGAAGTAGCCGCTGGATTCAATCAGTCCCCGCGTGAAGGTGGACTTGTCGAGCACCACCGTGACTTTGGTGGATTTGCCAAAGTCCAACACGCAAGCCCAGGCGGCGGCCATCACGTTGGGCGTGCCAGCATGCTGCGCGGACACCAGCACCGTGGGGCCATGGTTCATGAGGGTTGAGGACTTCTCGAGAGGAACGGGCTGTAGGTGGGGGTGTGACATAGGACGCGAGATGATGAAGAGTGAACTAATGATTGACCGGATAGCGACGAATAAGTAGGGCAAACAATGCAACGCCCAGCACCAGCGAACCTGCTGCCAAGTCCAAGGCCAGGCCAAAACCTTCGGAGGCACTGCCAGCGTGGCCAATCAGATAGCCCGCCAAGGGTGGCCCGAGAATTTGCCCCACACCGTAGAGCGCGGTGAGCAAGCCCATGGTGGGCGCGACATGCTGAGGCCGCACGCGGCGTGCCTCTTGCATGGCAAAGTAGGTGATGGCCGTGAACGGAATGCCCACCAGCAGGCTGCCCAAGGCGAATCCGAACAGGCTGGGCAGAACCTGGCCCATGGCCACCCCTGCGGC
>CANBQX010000190.1 GCA_947371775.1 Comamonadaceae bacterium | reverse complement strand
GTGCGCCCCAGCTGGTACCACAACATGGCCTCGGTGCTGCAGGCCGGCACCTGCGTGCGCAGCAACCAGCTCGACTTTGACGAAGAAGTGGTCTTCAAAGCCCGCCAGTACCTCTACGACCATGTGCGCAACCACCCCGAGCAGCCCTTTTGCCTGACGGTGTCCATGACCCATCCGCACGACCCGTACACCATCCCGGCGCAGTACTGGGACTTGTACGAAGGTGTGGACATTCCCATGCCGCGCACCGTGATTGCCCAAGCCAACCAGGACGCCCACTCCAAACGCCTGCTCAAGGTGATTGATCTGTGGGACAAGCCCCTGCCCGCAGAGGCCATTGCCCGTGCGCGGCGTGCCTACTTTGGCGCCTGCAGCTATGTGGACAGCCAAATTGGCGCACTGCTCAAAACACTGGACGAATGCGGCCTGCGTGAGGACACCATCATTGTGTTTTCGGGCGACCACGGCGACATGCTGGGCGAGCGCAGCCTTTGGTACAAGATGCATTGGTATGAGATGGCCGCGCGCGTGCCCCTGGTCATCCATGCGCCCAAGCACTTTGCCGCGCACCGGGTGGCGCAAAGCGTGTCCACCATCGACCTGCTGCCCACGCTGGTGGAACTGGCCGGTGGCACAACCGACGCCCGCTTGCACCTGGATGGCCGCTCGCTGCTACCCCATTTGCAGGGCAACGCGGGGCACGACGAAGTGATTGGCGAATACATGGCTGAGGGCAGCAAAACGCCGCTGCTGATGATTCGCCGTGGGCCCTGGAAATTCATGTACTCGCAAGACGACATTTGCCTGCTCTACAACCTGCCGAATGATCCGGACGAGCTGCACAACCTGGCGGACGACCCGGCCCATCAGGAGCTCTTGGGCGCGTTCATGCAAGAGGTGGCACAGCGCTGGAATTTGGACGCCTTGCACCAGCAGGTACTGGACAGTCAGCGCAGGCGCCGATTGGTCGGCAAGGCCTTGGGCCAGGGAACGCTCACCTCCTGGGATCACCAGCCCATGGTCAAGGCCAGCGAGCAGTACATGCGCAACCACATGGACTTGGACGATCTGGAGCGCCGGGCGCGCTTCCCCAAGGTGTCCTGAACCTGGCTACTCCGGGGTGCTCGCCGGCTTTTGCGGGTCAATGTGCCCGCGCACCGCGTTGATCGGGTTGTAACGCGACAGCAAATCACTCCACGGAGAGGGCGGCGCGCTGGACGGGGCGCTGGGCGCCGTGGCGGTTGAGGTGTCTGGCAGTGGCTCCGACCCCTTGTTCTGAGGCGCTTCCAGTGGCCAATAACGGCGCACAGACGCCTCTTCCATACCCACACGGGCGAGCGCGGCCTCAATCAGCGGTCGACGCTGGCGCACCACCTCGGTGTCGCGGTAATGCCAAACCACCGCGAACAGCAGTGCCGCCATCACCAACCAGTTAAAAAGTCTACCCAGCATCCAACCCCCTAATTCAAAACCCGATTTTCGAGTTTGAGCGAACGCCGGCAATTATGCAGGTGTTTGCAGGCGGAAACAGGCATCCCGCGCACCGACATGCACGCCGCGCGGATTGACGATGGGCTGCGCGCGCCAGGGCTGCAAGGCCTCGCGCTGCGCCGCATCGAGCCAGCCCAATTGGTCGAGCGCTTCTACGGCGGCTGCATAGAGCGCAGTCTTGTTGCCGTCACTGATTTTGATGGCCAAGGCCTCGCTGCGGCTCTTGCTGGCCACCACTTGCACGCCGTCGGCACCAATTTTGGTAATCCAGTCGCCGCGTCCGATTTTCATGAAGGCCAGGTCATTGCGCCCGATACCGCTGACCATCTCGGGGTACGCCGTCATGGCCTCGCCCAGCTGGGCAAAGCTCTCGCCAAACTGGGCGTCTTGTGCGCCGCTGGCCAGGCGCGCATAGCCATAGGCGAGTTTGGACAGGGGCATGGCGAAGTTGGGCGCCGAGCAGCCGTCAATGCCCATGGTGAGGTCTTGCACATCCATGCCCACAGCCGCGGCCACGTCGCGCGCAATCGCTTGTTGCAGCGGGTGGTCGGGGGCGATGTAGTCGTCCAGGCTCCAGCCGTTTTGCACGCAGTGCGCCACAAAACCGGCGTGCTTGCCGCTGCAGTTGTTGTGGCGCTCGTCATAGGCGATGCCATCGGGCGCGGTCTTGTCCATCAGCATGTAGGTGCCGGGCACATGGCAGCCGCAGCGCAGCACCTTGTAGTCTTGCCCCGCTTTGGCGAGCATGGACTCAGCCGCTTGCACGTGCATGTCCTCGCCGTTGTGGCTGGCACACAGCATGGCCAGCTCGGGCTGGCTAAAGCCAAAGGTCTTGGCGCCGCCCGCCTGCATAAAGGGCAGCGCCTGCAAGGCCTTGAGCGTGGAGCGGGTGAAGTTCTGCATGTGCGGGTTGCCCGCAAAGGCCTGCAGTTCATCGCGTGCATTGACCACGGCAATGGCGCCAAAGTGCACACACTCGGTCATGCCGCCGCGGCTGAGCTGGATGAGGGGGGAGAAATCACTGGGGGACATACGCACCATCTTTCGGGGAATCATGGGAAGGGGTGGGGTAGCGCGCAGACACCGCTGCGTCGCCGTGAGGACAAGCATACCGCGCGCGGTGAAAGTGCCCTCTCTATACTGGTTTGACCGCGCCGCGCCCGCTGTGGTGGCGCAAGCTTTCTACGCACTACCGATTCCACTATCGCCATGGTTGAACTCCGCTCCCCCCTGCAAGCCCACATCGTCCACCTGCTGGTACAGCCAGGCCATGCCGTGCAAGCAGGCCAGGTGCTGTTGGTGGTCGAGGCCATGAAGATGGAGCACGAAGTGCTGGCACCGCACAGCGGTGTGGTCAAAGAGTGCTTTTTCGCCGTGGGTGAATCCGTGGCCCAGGACGAGGTGGTGCTGGTGATGGAACGCAGCGCCGAAGCGCCCCGCCTCGAACCCGAGGCAGCGTTGACCAGCAACCCCGCCCCGTCGCCTGACGCCGTACGCGCCGACCTGGCCCGCGTGCAGGCGCGCCACGCTTTCACGCTCGACGCGCAGCGGCCAGAGGCAGTGGCCAAGCGCCACGCGCTGGGCTTGCGCACCGCCCGCGAAAACCTGGCCGACCTGTGCGACCCCGGCAGTTTTTCAGAGTACGGCGCGCTGGCCGTGGCGGCCCAAAGCCAGCGCCGCAGCTTGGACGATCTGGTGCGCAACACCCCGGCCGACGGCATGGTGTGCGGCACGGCCACCATCCATGGCGCGGCCTGCGTGGTGATGGCCTACGACGCCACCGTGCTGGCGGGTACCCAGGGTATGCGCAACCACCAAAAAACCGACCGCATGCTCGGCCTGGCGCTGCAAAACCGATTGCCGGTGGTGCTGTTGGCCGAAGGCGGTGGAGGCCGCCCCGGTGACGTGGACATGCCCATCGTGGCAGGCCTGCATGTGGCCACCTTTGCCAGCTTTGCCCGGCTTAACGGCCAGGTGCCGGTGGTGGGCATCACCACCGGGCGCTGCTTTGCAGGCAATGCCGCGCTGCTGGGCTGCTGCGACGTGGTGATTGCCACCCGCGCCAGCAACATCGGCATGGGCGGCCCGGCCATGGTCGAAGGCGGCGGCCTGGGCGTTTACAAACCTGAGCAGATCGGCCCCAGCGCCGTGCAGCACGCCAATGGCGTGATCGACCTCCTGGTCGATGACGAAGCGCAGGCCGTGGCGGCTGCCAAACACTACCTGGGCTTTTTTACGGCTGCCACCTCGCCCGGCACCACCGCGCCCGACGCACTCGCGCTGCGCGGCGTGGTGCCTGAGAACCGCCTGCGCGTCTATGACACCCGCGCCGCCATTTACGGTGTGGCAGATGAGGGCAGCGTGCTGGAACTGCGCACCGGCTTTGGCGTGGGCATCCACACCG
>CANBQX010000189.1 GCA_947371775.1 Comamonadaceae bacterium | reverse complement strand
ACCTTCTTGCCCAGTCTGGCCCACAAAGCAAAGGGACCGATCACCACCGCGGCCATCGCGGCACTCATGTGCACCGCAATCGTGGGCGTTAACTGCATACGTCGCGCACCCTTTAACGCCGCTTGCGCGGTGCTTTGCTTTTGGCGGATGCACGTTTTTCCGCCGCAGGGGCTTTGGCGCTGGCACTCTTGCCGGCTTTGGCACGGGCGGGGGCTTGGTCTCGGCTGCCGCGATTGCGTGCACCGCGGTCGGGGTCCGAGCCCTTGTCCAACAGCAGTTTGGAAGGCAGGGTCTGGCCACTTTGCACCAAACGGAAGTCGATCTTGCGCCCGTCCAGATCCACCCGGCTCACCTGGATATCGACCCGCGTGCCGATGGCGTAGCGGATGCCTGTGCGCTCGCCGCGCAGCTCTTGCCGAACCTCGTCAAAGCGGAAGTACTCACCACCCAGCTCGGTGATGTGGACCAGGCCTTCGACGTACATCGCGTCCAGCGTGACAAACAGGCCAAAGGAGGTGGCAGAGGTCACCACGCCGCTGTATTCCTCGCCCAAGTGCTCGTACATGTACTTGCATTTGAGCCAAGCCTCCACGTCGCGGCTGGCCTCATCGGCGCGGCGCTCGTTGGCGCTGCAATGCAGGCCGGCGGCCTCCCAGGCCATGTTTTCGGCGCTGGGTTTCTTGGGCTTGGCGCCCGTGTCTGCCCCTTTGGCGGCTTTGCTTTTTTCCAGGCGGCGTGCCAGCTTGGCATGTGCTTCACCGGGGGTCGGCAGCACCGGCAACTGGTATTTGCCACCCGACAGCACCGCCTTGATAACCCGGTGCACCAGCAAGTCAGGGTAGCGACGGATCGGGCTGGTGAAGTGCGTATAGGCGTCAAAGGCCAGACCGAAGTGTCCGTTGTTGCCGGGGGTGTAGATCGCCTGTTGCATGGAGCGCAGCAGCATGGAATGAATCTGCGCAGCATCCGGTCGGTCTTTGGTGGCCGCGGCAATCATCTGAAACTCGCCGGGTTTGGGCATGTCGCTGATGGTCATGCCAATTCCCATGGCCTTGAGGTAGGCGCGCAGGGCCTCCACCTTTTCTGCGGTCGGGCCTTCGTGCACCCGGAACAAACCTGCGTGCTTGCTTTGGGCAATGAAATCTGCGCTGCAGACGTTGGCCGCCAACATGGCCTCTTCGATCAGCTTGTGCGCTACGTTACGCGTACGGGGCACGATTTTTTCGATGCGCCCGGTCTCGTCGCACACGATTTGGGTCTCGGTCGTCTCAAAGTCGACCGCACCCCGGCGCTGGCGTGACTTGAGCAGCGACTCATAGACCCCATGCAAATTGAGCAGGTCGCCCACCAAGGCCTTGCGCTTTTGCGCCTCGGGCCCACGGGTGTTGCCCAAAATGGCCGCCACCTCGGTATAGGTAAAGCGCGCGTGGCTCCACATCACTGCCGGATAAAACTGGTAGGCCGTGACTTCGCCGTCCAGGGTGACAAACATGTCGCACACCATGCACAGACGTTCAACCTCAGGTTTGAGCGAACACAATCCGTTGGACAGCTTTTCCGGCAACATCGGAATCACCCGGCGCGGAAAGTAGACGCTGGTGGCCCGGTCGTAGGCGTCGATATCGATGGCCGATCCGTTTTCCACGTAGTGGCTCACATCGGCAATCGCCACCAGCAGGCGCCAGCCTTTGACAGCCGCCTTGCCACGCCCTTGGGTGGCAGGCTCACAGTACACCGCATCGTCAAAGTCGCGGGCGTCTTCGCCGTCGATCGTTACCAAGGGAATGTCGGTCAAGTCCACGCGGTTGGCGTGGTCCTGGGGCCGCACCGCGTCGGGCAGGGTTTTGGACAGCGCCATGCAGGCCACTGAGAACTCGTGCGGCACGCTGTACTTGCGCACCGCAATTTCAATTTCCATGCCGGGGTCGTCCACCTCCCCGAGCACCTCTTGCACGCGACCCACCGGTTGGCCAAACAAGGCCGGCGGCTCTGTCAATTGCACGACGACAACTTGGCCTGACTTGGCGTTGCCCGTGCCACCACGGGGAATCAGGATGTCCTGGCCGTAGCGTTTGTCTTCGGGCGCAACCAGCCACACGCCGCTTTCTTGCAGCAGGCGTCCAATGATGGGCTGGCTGGAGCGCTCGACAATTTCGAGCACCCGGCCCTCAGGGCGCCCTTTGCGGTCGCTGCGGACAATGCGCGCTTTGACGCGGTCCTTGTGCAGCACGGCGCGCATTTCGTTGGGCGGTAAATAGATGTCCGGGCCACCGTCGTCACGGGACACAAAACCGTGCCCGTCACGGTGCCCTTGAACGACTCCTTCGACTTCTTCCAGCAATGCGCTGGATTGGCTAACTTGTTTGATACAATTGCTCTCTTTCCTGAAATGCCCAGGTGGCGGAATTGGTAGACGCACTAGTTTCAGGTACTAGCGAGTAACTTCGTGGGGGTTCGAGTCCCTTCCTGGGCACCAAATTTCTTCTCTGCTTCGTCTTGCCCTTTGGCAATGAAGTGTGAACGACGAAGAAATAAGAAAGAAATTCAGTGGCTCCAGCAGCCTGAGTCTACGGCACTTCGATGAAGCTGCCTTTGCACTCCACCAGCACCCGATAAATTCAAGCGACTGCGAAGTATTTGGCCGTTTTCCGGCTATTGATGGGCGAAAAAAAGCCTGAACAGGTCAGGCTTTTTAAAGGGTGGTGCCGATTATCGGATTCGAACTGATGACCTACCGCTTACAAGGCGGTTGCTCTACCAACTGAGCTAAATCGGCACGTCTTGCATTCTACCGCAGGGCCGTCTGCGCCCAGCTGCTTACTTGACCCGCATGAGAGAGGGACGCGGGGTGCTCGGGGGTTTGGGATCGGAAGGCGGTGGGTCTGTGCGGGGTGCTTCCAAGGGAAACGTCATGCCTTGGCCATTTTCACGCGCGTAGATCGCGGACACGCGACCCAAGGGCACGCAGATGTCACGCGCCACGCCGCCAAACCGCGCTTTGAATTCAATGAAGTCGTTGCCCAAACTGAGATTGCTGGTTGCGCCCAAACTCACGTTCAAGACAATTTCACCGTTTTGCACAAACTCTGCAGGCACCCGCACCGACGCATCGACTGCGACAACGATCAGTGGCGTGCAGTTGTTGTCCACACACCAGTCGTACATCGCACGCACCATGTAGGGGCGTGTGGATGTGGTCTCCGGCGTTTGCATGCTCAGAATCTTTGCGAGCGAACCAGCTTACTTGCGCATCACCTTTTCAGACGGTGTCAGCGCTTCAATGTACGCCGGGCGAGAAAAAATGCGTTCTGCATACTTCAGGAGCGGCGCCGCGTTCTTACTCAGGTCAATGCCGTAGTACTCCAGGCGCCACAGCAAAGGAGCAATGGCCACGTCGAGCATCGAAAAATTCTCACCCATCATGAACTTGTTTTTCAAGAAGACGGGAGCGAGCTGCGTCAAGCGATCGCGAATGTGGGCGCGGGCTTTTTCCAAGGCTTTTTCATTGCCTTTGGTACCACGGGCTTCCAAGGTACTGACGTGAACGAAAAGTTCTTTCTCAAAATTGAGCAGGAACAAACGCACACGGGCACGGTCCACCGGGTCGCCGGGCATCAGCTGGGGATGCGGAAAGCGCTCATCGATGTACTCGTTGATGATGTTGGACTCGTACAAGATCAAGTCACGTTCCACCAGAATGGGCACCTGGCCATAGGGGTTCATGACGTTGATGTCTTCGGGCTTGTTGTAGAGGTCCACGTCACGGATTTCGAAGTCCATGCCTTTTTCAAACAGCACAAAGCGGCAGCGGTGGGAAAAGGGGCAGGTTGTTCCTGAATACAGCACCATCATGGCGGGGGACTCCTAAAAAATAAAAGAGTGGGCTGCGCATGGCGGGCCCAC
>CANBQX010000188.1 GCA_947371775.1 Comamonadaceae bacterium | reverse complement strand
ACCACTTCCAGCACAAAGCGTGAGCCAACATAGGCCAAAAAGAGGAAGGCTGAACCGATGTAGAGCACGGTCACCGCGCGTTTGCCGCGCCAACCGCCATAAGTGCGCCCCACCAGCAGAACGGCAAAGGTGACCCAGGACAGCAGCGAGAACACGGTCTTGTGGTCCCAGCGCCAGGCTTTGGCGTGTCCGTACACCACGTCGCCAAAGCCGTAGCCCACCACCAAGGTGGCGCTCAGCAGCACAAAGCCTGCCGCGACAAAGCGGTAGGTCAGGCGTTCCAGCGTCAGCAAAGGCAGGCCGCTTTGGGTGTCGATGCCCAGTCGCATGCGGGTCTCCGCCCGGTTCATGAACCAGGCGTGCACCACGGCCACGCCGAACAAACCATAACAAGACACGCCAATGGCCAAATGCAATGGCAACCAGACCGACGCCGTTACGGGCAGCAGCGAGCCTGGGAAGGCCAGGGCGAGAGCCACCGAGGCGGCCCCGACAGCACTTAAAGCCCAGCGCGCAGGCAACTGCGGGTAAAGCTGACGCTCCACGGCGTAGCTGGTGGCGATCAACCAGGCAGTGACCGACAAGGCGGGCGCGAAGCCAAAACGCGCAGGGCTATCGGTAAAGCCCAGCGCAATCAGGCTGCCGTGGGTCAACCACGCCAAGGCCACCCACAACCGGGTGACCCGTGCCCCCTCATTTGCCACGCGAAGCGCAGGCCACACATAGGAAAAAACAGCCACGGCGCTCAGGCCAAGGGTCACGGGGGACGCGCTGTCTAAAATCATCATGACAGTTTAGCCTTTTGTCTGCCACCGCTGGTGCTACAAGGCGCAAACTCTGGGCTCGGCTTGCCCCTGTTTTATTGCACTTCCCAACCCTGGATTTCTATGGCCTCCGCCTTAACCGACAAACTCTCACGCCTGGTCAAAACGCTGCGCGGCCAATCGCGCATTACCGAGGACAACGTGGCCGAGATGCTGCGTGAAGTACGCATGGCACTGCTCGAGGCCGATGTGGCTCTGCCTGTGGTGCGCGACTTTATTGCCCGCGTCAAAGAAAAAGCACTGGGCCAGGAAGTCTTGGGTTCGCTGCAACCGGGCCAAGTGCTGGTGGGCATCGTCAACCGCGAGCTGGCCGCCACCATGGGCGAAGGGATCAGCGACATCAACCTCGCCACCCAGCCCCCGGCTGTCATCTTGATGGCGGGTTTGCAAGGCGCGGGCAAAACCACCACCACCGCCAAGCTGGCCAAGCACCTGATTGAAAAGCGCAAGAAAAAGGTGCTTACCGTCTCAGGCGACGTGTACCGCCCCGCCGCCATCGAGCAGCTCAAGACCGTCACCGCACAAGCCGGGGCCGAGTGGTTCCCCAGTGCTGCCGACCAAAAGCCGGTGGATATCGGCTTGGCCGCACTGGACTACGCTAAGAAACACTTTTTTGACGTGTTGCTGGTCGATACCGCCGGCCGCCTGGCCATTGACGAAGCCCTGATGGCCGAAATCAAGGGGCTGCACACCGCCCTCAAACCGGTAGAGACCCTGTTTGTCGTGGATGCCATGCAGGGCCAGGACGCGATCAACACCGCGCGTGCCTTCAAGGAAGCGCTGCCACTGACCGGCATCATCCTGACCAAAACCGATGGCGACTCGCGCGGCGGTGCTGCACTCTCGGTGCGCCAGGTCACCGGCGCACCGATCAAGTTCGCAGGTACCAGCGAAAAGCTCGACGGGCTGGAAGTGTTCGATGCCGAGCGCCATGCCGGGCGCATTTTGGGCATGGGCGACATCGTGGCGCTGGTCGAACAGGTCACGGCCGGTGTCAACGTCGAAGCTGCGCAAAAGCTGGCCGCCAAGGTCAAGAGTGGCGCAGCCTTTGACCTGAATGACTTTTTAGGTCAGATTCAGCAAATGAAGCAAATGGGTGGTTTGTCCAGCCTGATGGACAAATTGCCCGCCGCCATGGCCGCCAAAGCTGGCCAGGTGGACATGGACAAGGCCGAAAAAGACATCAAGCGCAAGGAAGGCATCATCCACAGCATGACGCCGCTGGAGCGCCGCAAACCCGAGCTGATCAAAGCCACCCGCAAACGCCGCATTGCCGCTGGGGCCGGCGTGCAGGTTCAGGAAGTCAACCGCATGCTCAAAGAATTTGAGCAAATGCAGGACATGATGAAAAAGATGAGCGGTGGCGGAATGATGAAACTGATGAAGCGCATGGGGGGCATGAAAGGCATGCCCAAAATGCCGTTTTAAGCCGCAGGGCTGCGATAAAACGCTTCCACCCGGCCCTTCAACTTGATCAACAGTGGCCGGCCGTGCCGGTCTTTGGCCTTGCCGGCAGGCACTTTCACCCAGCCTTCGCTGACGCAGTATTCCTCAACGTCAAAGCGCTCTTTGTCGTTAAAACGGATTCCGATGTCGTGCTCAAAAACGGCAGCCACATGGTGCGGGCTGCGCGGGTCGATGGACAAGTGGTCGGGCAGCGTGGGCGCTGTGCTGGCGTCGGTCATGGAATAAGTGGTGGTTACAGAGAGGGCTGGATTGTGACCCAAGTCACTGCGCCCGATCCTCAGCGGTCACCACTTCGCCGCGCAAAGAGTAGGTGCGCGTCTCGGTGATGGTGACATCCACCAACTGGCCCACCAGGCGGGGCTTGCCGGCAAAGTTCACCACGCGGTTGCACTCGGTGCGCCCCATCAGCTCGTTGGCGTCGCGTTTGGAGGCGCCTTCCACCAATATGCGCTGCACGGTGCCCAGGCGGCTTTCGCTGATGCGGCTGATATTGGCGTTGATGGCGGCTTGCAGCGTCTGCAGGCGGCGCAATTTAACCTCGTGTGGCGTGTCGTCGTGCAAATTGGCCGCCGGCGTGCCAGGGCGCGGGCTGAAGATAAAGCTGAACGAATTGTCAAAGCCGATGTCGTCGATCAGCTTCATCATCTTGCCGAAGTCGTCTTCGGTCTCGCCCGGAAAGCCCACAATAAAGTCGCTGCTCATGGCCATGTCGGGGCGAATAGCGCGCAGCTTGCGCACCGTGCTCTTGTATTCCATGGCGGTGTAGCCGCGCTTCATGGCCATCAAGATACGGTCCGAGCCATGCTGCACCGGCAAATGCAGATGGCTCACCAGCTTGGGCAACTTCTCGTAGGCCGCAATCAGGCTGGGTGTGAATTCATTGGGGTGGCTGGTGGTGTAGCGCAAGCGCTCAATGCCGGGAATGTCAGACACATACTCCAACAGCGTGGCAAAGTCCGCTACCTCGCCGCCGGCACCGGCGCCCACCATGGGTGCGCGGTAGGCGTTCACGTTCTGGCCCAGCAGCGTGATTTCTTTTACGCCCTGGTCGGCCAGACCGGCCACCTCGACCAGCACGTCTTCAAACGGGCGACTCACCTCTTCGCCCCGGGTATAGGGCACCACGCAGTAGCTGCAGTATTTGGAGCAGCCCTCCATGATGCTGACAAACGCGGACGCACCTTCCACCTTGGCCGGTGGCAGGTGGTCGAACTTTTCGATTTCAGGAAAGCTGATGTCCACCTGCGCCTGGCCTTGCAGGCGGCGCTGGTTGAGCATCTCGGGCAGGCGGTGCAGGGTTTGCGGTCCGAACACCACATCCACATAAGGTGCACGTGCAATGATGGCCGCGCCCTCTTGGCTGGCCACGCAACCGCCCACGCCGATTTGCACGCCCTGCTTGGCCAGGTGCTTGACACGACCCAAGTCGGAAAACACCTTCTCTTGTGCCTTTTCGCGCACCGAACAGGTGTTGAACAAAATCAGATCGGCCTCTTCGACCACCTCGGTTTTCTCGTAGCCCTGCGCGGCGTTGAGCACATCGACCATCTTGTCCGAGTCGTACTCGTTCATCTGGCAGCCAAAGGTTTTGATAAAGACTTTTTTAGACATGGAATGCGGTTTCAAAAAAGAGTGCGGCGCAACGCGCCTAAAGGCGGGGCA
>CANBQX010000187.1 GCA_947371775.1 Comamonadaceae bacterium | reverse complement strand
GACTCCAGCATCTCCGCCCAATTGATGTTGGCCTCTTCGTCAAAGCGCGCCTTGAGCTCCACCACCACGGTGACTTCTTTACCCCTGCGCACGGCCTCGCGCAGCAAGTCCATCATGGCCGAATCGGTGCCCGCGCGGTAAATGGTTTGCTTGATGGCCAGCACCTTTGGATCATTGACCGCAGCGCGCAAAAAGGCCAGCACACCGTCAAAGCTCTCAAAGGGCAGATGAAAGACGATGTCCTGTTGTTTGAGCTGCTCAAAAAGGTTGGCCGAGGAATCCATCTGGCGTGGAAAATTGGCTTTGAACGGTTCGAAACACAAGTCGGGGCGATCAATCAAATCAATCATCTGCGTCAAGCGCACCAGGTTCACAGGGCCTGAGACCCGGTACAAGGCCTGCGCAGGAAGGTCGAACTGCTTGAGCAGAAAGTGCGCCAAATGCTCGGAACAACTGGCCGACACCTCCAGCCGCACCGCCTCGCCATAGTGGCGGTGCACCAGGCCCTGGCGCAAAGCGGTCCGCAGGTTTTGAACGTCGTCCTCATCCACCGACAAGTCCGAATGCCGTGTGACGCGGAACTGCGAAAACTGGTCTACCTTGCGACCGAGGAACAGGTCATCCAAATGCGCGCGGATGACGCTGGTCAGCGCCACAAAAACGGCCTTGCCGCCCGACAGTTTGTCCGGCATGCGAATAATGCGCGGCAAGACCCGTGGCACCTTGACGATGGCAATCTCATTGCTGCGGCCAAACGCGTCATGGCCACTCAAGCGAACAATGAAGTTCAGCGCCTTGTTGGCCACTTGCGGGAAGGGGTGTGCAGGGTCCAGGCCCACCGGAATCAGCAAGGGCCGCACTTCACGCAAAAAGTACTGGCGCACCCACCGTCGCTGTGCGGCATTGCGCTCGCCGTGCGAGATGATTTGAATGCCCTGCTCCTGCAACGCAGGCAGCAGTACGTCGTTGTACAAGGCGTACTGCCGATCGACCAGTTGGTGCAAGGCCTGGGAGAGGCGCTCAAAAGATTCAACCGTGTAGCTGCCTTGGCGGTCGTCAGAGCGCTGTGCCGTCAAATGGGGTTCGGCACGCACCTCAAAAAACTCGTCCAAGTTCGAAGACACGATGCACAAAAAGCGCAGCCGCTCCAGCACCGGTACGTCGGTGCGGGTAGCCCAGCTGAACACGCGCTCGTTGAACGCCACCAGGCTGTGGTCACGGTCCAGCAAATGCGGGCGGTTGGCGTCATGAAACGCCTTGGAGGTCGCCCACAATGCCGCGTCGTGCGAAGGAACAGGTGCTGTCATTCAAACCACTCTCTACCGGGTGCAAAGCGCCTACTTTAGCGGGTGAATGTGTCAGCCACCCAAGAAGTGCTTGCGGTAGCGCAAGGGCATGTCGGCCAGGCGCATCATCATGGGCAAATCGGCGGAGTTGAAGTCCGGATCCCAGGCCGGGGCGCCCAGCACCTTGGCACCCAGGCGCAAATAGCCTTTGATCAGCGCGGGCGGCTCCACGGCCAGTGTGCTGTCCAGGCGATCCACGGGCAGGGGCAGGCGGGGACGCACTTGGTGCTCAATCGAGGCCAGGTGGCTGATTTTGAGCTGCTGCCAAATGCTGGCCGCCACGTCGCCGCAGACCATGCCGTTGTGCAGCATCGGGATGCTGGCGCAGCCGATCATGGTGTCGAGTTGGTTGCGCGCCATGAATTCGGCCAGGGCCGTCCACAGCGCCATGATCACGCCGCCATGGCGATGGTCGGGGTGCACGCAGCTGCGACCCAGCTCCACCATGCGTTCGCGCAAGCCGCGCAAGCGGGTCAAGTCAAACTCGGTGTCGCTGTAAGTGCTTCCCACGCGCTGGGCTTGCACCGGGGTGAGCACACGGTAGGTGCCAATCACCTGCTGGCTCGCGGTATCGCGCACCAACAAGTGCTCGCAGTAGTTGTCGAACAGGTCGATGTCGTGTCCGGCCAAGGGGGTGCTCAAGCGAGCGCCCATTTCGGTTGCAAACACATCAAAGCGCAGTCTTTGGGCGGCACGCACTTCGTCCTGGTGGCGTGCCCACGACACCGAAATGGCGGCGGCTCGCGGCACTGCCATGTTGATGTGTGGCGCAATGCGCTCTTGCTCCACACCAAAAACTGCTGACTGTCCCGATAAATCCATGTTTCACTCCGTCCATACAGCATGGCTGCGATGGCTTTCAAGTGTGCGAAACAGCCATTTCAATTTAGTGACTTTTATGTGAATATTTTTTGAACTCTGCGAGTCCTTTGCATGTCAGCGTCACAGCCACGACGCGATAGCTGGCTATCATGTTCCGGTAGTGGGTTCGCCCATGTCGACAGGCCCCCTCCCCTACGATTCCTCCCAGCAATGACTTCACACACTGTCGGCCATGCGCTGCCCCTGGCACCTGACTCCACGGTGCGTTCCTTCGCGGCCACCCTGCTGCCGGAGCAACGCCAGGCATTGACGCTGATGCGCGCGCAGGCGCGAGAGGCGGTGCCCGCGCACTGCATTGCCTTTTGTTGCGGGTCCGAATTGCTGGGGCACTTGTTGCCAGCGCACGCGCTGGAGTTGGCGGCTGTGTTGGGTAACGCGACGCTGCATGGCGGAGCCTTGGTGTGGCATGCCCCGCAGAGCAGCCATGTTGAGCGCAGTGCGCAATTGCAAGCTGCGCTGTACGAATTGCGTGACCGTGGACGGATAGGTGGCTGGCGCAATGAAGATTTCTGCTTTTACCTGGACCGCGAAGCAAGGCCTGGCCCCATGCAGAGCGCGTTTGTGCAGATCGAGCGCGCGGCCTTTCGCTACCTGGGCATGATGAGCCACGCCGTGCACATCAACGGTTTTACGCCGGACGGTCGCATGTGGTGCGGGCAGCGCAGCAACAGCAAGGCGACCGACCCCGGCCTGTGGGACAACATGACCGCCGGAGGCCTGAGCGCTGGCGAAAGCCTGGAATCCTGCGCGGTACGCGAACTTTGGGAGGAAGCAGGCCTGCGAGACCTTGACCCCAGTGCGCTTCTCTGCGCAGGGCGTGTGCGCATCTCGCACCTCACGCCTGCCGGTTGGCATGACGAGACGCTGCACATTTACAACCTGCAACTTCCCGACGAATTTGTGCCCTCTAACCAAGATGGTGAGGTGCAAACGTTCGCCTGCCTGTCCGCCGCCGAGGTACTTGCCGGTATCGCCGCTGGACAGTGGACGTCTGACGCCGCGCTGGCAGTTGCGCAAGGTGTATTGTTGAACTCTGAGTTATGAACCCCCTCCAAGCCACCCCACCCCGCAACACCTACGGCGCTGACCAACAGGGCCTGATTTGCGGCTTTGCATTTGGAGCCGACGGTATCGGCCAGCCCGTGCAGGCCGATCAGGCCGCGCAGCACCTGGCCACACACGCGGCAGGTGCAGGCTTTGTTTGGCTGCACTTCAACCTGGCGCAGGTCAGCACCGAGAAATGGTTGCGCCAGCACCTGCAGCTCTCCGACGTGTTTTACGAAACCCTGCGCGAGGCTTCGCGCTCCACGCGCGTCGAACTGGACGACGGCACCCTGGTGGCGGTGCTCAACGATGTGCACTACGACTTTACGTTTGAACCTTCCGACATTTCGACGCTGTGGATTTCGGTCAGCGAGACTTTGATCGTGACGGCCCGCCTGCAACCCTTGCGGTCGGTCGATCGGTTGCGGGATGCCGTGCGACGCGGTACTCCGATTGCATCCTCGGTGGCACTGCTGGTGCACCTGATGCACGACCAGGGCGATGTATTGGCCAATATCGTGCGCCAGGTCACTGCGCGGATTGACGCCATCGAAGACAAACTGCTGGCCGGGCGGCTGGAGAGCAAGCGCGCCGACCTGGGTGTCTCACGCCGCTTGCTGGTGCGCTTGCAACGGCTCTTAGCACCCGAGCCTGCGGCGCTGTTTCGCCTGCTCAAAAAGCCACCGCCCTGGATC
>CANBQX010000186.1 GCA_947371775.1 Comamonadaceae bacterium | reverse complement strand
TCCACCACTTCGCCCGCCGCGATCTGGCTGATCAGCGCATCGGGCAGTTCACGGATGGGGCGGCGGGGAGGCAGGGCAGGGGCGTTCACCTAGGCATTTTAGGGGTCGGCCCCGCTGCGCCGGGTGGGCGCCGCCCCATGGCCCTACAGCAGCTGGCGCTTGATTTTTTTGTTCCAGGTGCGCACCAGAATTTGGGTGTCGCCCTCGTAGGCCTCCAAGCGTCCGGTGATGTGCCAGTGGGTGGCGCTGGCGGTCATGGCGGAATAGGTCTCGGTGCGGGTGACCCAGTCGCCGCGCGAGGTTTCCATGGACCAGTGGCACTCCTGGCGGGCCGAGAGCGGGTCGTGCGGCAGGATGCGGTAGCTCTCGCGGCCCCGGCCCCAGGTCGTCAGGCCGTGCTCGGTGCTGGTGCTGCGGCCGAAATCGTCCTCGATCACCATGCGGCGCTCGCCGGTGGCTTGGTCAATGGTGACTTCGCGCCGGTTCCAGGGTTTGTCGATGGTGCGCAGTTTGACCGCTGGTGCGGCTTCGGCCGGCGCAAACACCGGCGCTTTTTCGCCACGCACTTTGGCGCGCTGGGGAATGTCGATAAAGCTCTTTGCCGTGTGCACCGTGAGCTGCACCGGCTGGGGGGCGGGCCAGATCAGCGGCCAATAGCTGGTGGACAACGACACCCGCAGGCGGTGGCCTTTGGGTACGTGGTAGGCCACGTCGTCGAGCTGAATTTGCACCGTGTAGCGCTTGCCCGGCTCCAGCGCCTGGGGATGCTCGTGGCTGCTGCTGCCGTGCAAATGCGTGAGGTTGGCCACCGCGTAAGTGAGGCGCGAGACCCGGCCATCAGGCCAGATGCTGTTGAGCCGCACGGCCACATGCGCGACCGGCTGGTCCACGCTGAATTGCAAAGTGAGCACCGGCGCACCCACCAGGTCAAAGCCTTGTTGGAGCGCATCGGCATCAAAAGTGAGCGAGCCGGAGTCATCGTGGCGCTGGTCGCCGGGGAACTCGGGGCCCATCCAAATAATGCAGTACTCGCCGCTGTCTGCACCGGTGTACTGCGGCGACGCGATGGTTTGCTTGGACGTGCCTTGTGCCTGCGGTGCCAGACCGGAGGCGTTGAGGTACAGGCGTTGGGTCTGGCTGTGCGCGCTGGGCCAGACGGTGTCGCTCACCCAGCGTCCGGGGATGTGGCTGATGCTCGCACCCGGCGGCTGCACGTCCATGATGTAGGTGCGAAACGCGGGGTCGTTCTCCACACCGGTGGGCGCGTCTTTGAGCCAGCGGTCCCACCAGCGCAGGGCCTCTTGCAAAAAGCCGATGCGCGGCTCGGGCATGGCGAAGTGGGGGTATTTGTGCGCCCAGGGCCCGATGATGCCTTTGACCGGCGACTGCACGCTGCCCACCAGGCGCGGCACCGCATTGGTGTAGGCGTCGTTCCAGCCGCCAATGGCCAGCACCGCGGCCTGGATGGCGCCAATGTCTTCACACACCGAGCCGCGTTTCCAATAGGCATCGCGGTGCGGGTGTTGCAACCAGTCGATGGCCAGCAGGGGCTCGGCGTTGAGCCGCTCCAGCCACATGCTGCGCCATTTGTCGCCGACCAAGGCGGGGTCTGGCGGACGCGAGGAATAGCCAAACATGGTGGCCGACCAGCCCAGGTTTTCACTCAGCAGGCAACCGCCTTTGAAATGGATGTCGTCGCTGTAACGGTCATCGGTGGAGCACAGGGTGATGACGGCGTCCAAGCCCTGGGGTTGGCGCGCGGCCACCTGCAAGCCGTTAAAGCCGCCCCAGGAGATACCCATCATGCCTACCCGTCCGGTGCTCCAGGGTTGGGTGACCAACCAGGCAAGCACTTCTTCCGCGTCTTGAAGTTCCTGTTCGCTGTATTCGTCCAGCATCAGGCCGTCCGAGTCGCCGTTGCCGCGCATATCGACGCGCACACAGGCGTATCCGTGGCCAGCCAGATAGGGGTGGGTGAGGGCGTCGCGCACCACGGTGCCGTCGCGCTTGCGGTAGGGCAGGTATTCCAAAATCACCGGCACCGGGTTCTTGGCGGCGTCGGTGGGCATCCACAGCCGCGCCGCGAGTTGGGTGCCGTCGCGCAGTGGGATAAAGAGGTTGGGCGTTTCCTTGACTTTGCGGGGAAAGGATTTGACGGTTTTCATCAGGCGGCTCCCGGTGGGCGTTGAACAAGCGGCTCTCCGCCGCCAAGTATGGCGCAAGAGCATGGGGGACAATGTCGCCCATGCCTCCAATCAAGCCAGTTCCCCAGCCTGTACCCGTTCCCGGCGCGACCTCTTACCTCATCGGCGTAGACACCGGTGGCACCTATACCGACGCCGCCATCATCGAAGCCCAAGGCCACAAAGTCGTGGCCTCGGCCAAGTCCATCACTACCAAGGGCGATTTGTCGATTGGCGTGACCGGTGCCATCACCGACGCGATCGCCAAGTTGCCGCAAGGCCTCGCCGCCAAAGATATTTCCTTGGTCTCGGTCTCTACGACCTTGGCCACCAACGCGGTGGTCGAAGGCCATGGCAGCGCGGTAGGCGTGGTGCTGATTGGATTTGACGCGGCCATGGTGGAACGCACCGGCATTGCCAAAGCCTTTCCCGGCATTGCCTTGGCAGTGATTGACGGCGGCCATGACCACAATGGCGACGCGCGCATGCCGCTGGATACCGACGCCCTGCGCGCGGCACTGGTGGCCATGGCACCCAAGGTCGATGCGATTGCCGTGGCCTCGGCCTTTGCAGTGCGCAATGCGGCGCATGAACTGCAGGCACGCGACCTGATCGTGGCCGAGACCGGCAAGCCGGTGACCTTGTCCACCGAGTTGTCCTCCTCGCTGGACGCGCCCCGGCGCGCACTGACCGCCACGCTCAACGCCCGCTTGATTGCACGGGTGTCGGGCCTGATCGACGCGGTCGGCCGTGCCATGGCGCAGTTGGGCATTGCCTGCCCGCTGATGATTGTCAAAGGCGACGGCAGCCTGGCCTTGGCGCAAAGTGTGGCGACCCGGCCGATCGAGACCGTGCTCTCCGGCCCCGCCGCGAGTTTGGTCGGCGCGCAGTGGCTCTCTGGCTTGCAAAGCTTCATCATGTCTGACATGGGTGGCACCACCACCGACCTCGGTGTGCTGCTGAACGGCCGCCCGCGGGTGAACGAAGAGGGTGCCGAAGTAGGTGGTTGGCGCACCATGGTGCGCGCCATTGATGTGCGCACCATTGGCCTGGGCGGCGACAGCGAAGTCGCACTGGGCGCGGCGGGCAAGCTGACGATCAACCCCCAGCGCATCGTGCCGGTGTCCTTGCTGGGCGCGCGCTACCCCCAGGTCATCACTATGCTGCAGACCGACATGGTGGACGTGGACGGCGGTGGTGCCATGCACGGCCGCTTTGTTCTGCTGCCCTTTGGCGCGCGCGCAGGCGCTGCCACGGCCGAATTGCCGCCGCGCGAGGCCGATGTCTTGCGTCTGGTGACCGAAGCCCCTCAGCCGCTGCGCAAGCTGGCGACATCGCTGCACGCGCAGCGCGCGATTACCGCTTTGCAAAAAAAGGGGCTGGTGCAGGTGGCGGGCTTTACGCCGTCCGACGCCGCCCATGTGCTCGACTTGCAAGCCAACTGGTCCAAACCTGCCGCCGTGTTGGCTGCGCAACTGGGTTGCCGCTTGCGTGAGATGAAGCTGCCCACGCCCGAGCGCACCCAGGCGTATGCCCAGCTGGTGTGGAGCGAGACGGTGCGCCTGACTGCCAAAGCCATTTTGGACACCGCCTGCGGCTACACCTTGCCCGACGACAAGCTGGTGCAAGCCGTGTGCAGCGGCGTGAGTACCGTCGGCCTCACGCAAGTCAGCCTGCGCCCCAGCGTGCCCGTCGTGGCGGTGGGCGGCCCGGTCAAGGTCTACTACGGCGAAGTGGCTAAACGCCTTGGCTGCGACATGGTGTTTCCCGACTTCTGCGACGTGGCCAATGCCG
>CANBQX010000185.1 GCA_947371775.1 Comamonadaceae bacterium | reverse complement strand
AGGCCAGCCACTTCGCCCTCAGGCTCGGCCACCACGGTGGGGCAACCGCTGTCAGCTTGCTCGCGGATGGCCATGGCCAGGGGCAAGGCGCCCAGGTAGTCCATGCCGTAGTCGGCGGCCATTTTTTTGCCGCCGTCCGCGCCAAAGATGTGTTCCACATGACCGCACTGGCTGCACACATGCACCGCCATGTTTTCCACGATGCCCAAAATCGGCACGCCCACCTTCTCAAACATCTTGATGCCTTTTTTGGCGTCCAGGAGGGCAATGTCTTGCGGCGTGGTCACGATCACCGCGCCTGTCATGGGCACGCGCTGGCTGAGCGTGAGCTGAATGTCGCCGGTGCCCGGGGGCATGTCCACGATCAGGTAGTCCAGTTCCTGCCAGTGGGTTTGGCGTAGCAGCTGCTCCAGCGCCTGGGTGGCCATGGGGCCGCGCCAGACCATGGCCTCATCCTGGGGCACCAAAAAGCCGATGGACATGACCTGCACCCCGTAATTGAGCATGGGCTCCATGGTCTTGCCGTCGGCAGACTCGGGCTTTCCGCTGATGCCCATCATCATGGGCATGCTGGGGCCATAGATGTCCGCGTCCAGCAAGCCGACGCGCGCTCCTTCAGCCGCCAACGCCAGGGCCAAATTGGCCGCCGTGGTGCTCTTGCCCACGCCGCCCTTGCCCGAGGCCACGGCCACAATGTTTTTGACGCCCGGCAGCAGCTGCACGCCGCGCTGTACGGCGTGCGCTGACACGTTCAACAGTGGTTGGACTTCGACATGCACCACACCCTCCACGGTCTGCGCGGCCGCGGCCAGGCTGTGGCAAAAACCTTCGATTTGGCTCTTAGCGGGATAGCCCAGCTCCAGATCGAAACGCACGGCATCTCCCTGCACTTGCAGGTTTTTGATGCACTTGCTGCTGACAAAGTCTTTGCCCGTGTTGGGGTCGATGACGGACTGGAGGGCTTGGAGAATGCGTTCGGGGGAGGACATAGGGGGCAGAGTCTAACGAAGCGCGTGCCAGACGCCGCAAGGCTGCGACCAAAACCCTCCTACCATAGCGCCATGGCAAATACCTGTGGACTCATACTCTCTGGCGGCGGGGCGCGTGCGGCTTACCAAGTTGGCGTGCTGGCTGCGATTGCCGACATGCGGCGCAGCGCGCAGCAAGACCTGGGCAGCAACCCTTTTCCCATCATCAGTGGCACCTCGGCGGGCGCCATCAATGCGGCGGTGCTGGCCTGTGGCGCGGATGACTTTGATGCGGCCATGGCCGAACTCGTGGAGGTGTGGGCCAACTTTCATGTCGAGCAGGTCTACGACACCGGGGTGCTGGGCATGATGCGCTCGGGGGCGCGTTGGATGTCTTTGCTCTCGCTGGGCTGGCTGCTGCGGCAAAAAAGCATGCGCCCCAAATCGCTGCTGAACAACGCCCCCCTGCGGGACTTGCTGACCCGGCGTGTGCGTTTTGACCGCCTGCCGGGCCTGCTGCGCGATGGGCATTTGCAGGCCCTGGCGATTACTGCCTCGAGCTATGCCACCGGCGAACACGTGACTTTTTATGAAAGCGCCGCGCCCATCACCCCCTGGGTGCGCAACCAGCGCCTGGCGCAAAACAACACCATTACCGTGCCGCACTTGCTGGCCAGTGCTGCCATTCCGTTTGTGTTTGCCGCCGAGCGGCTGCAGGGCCCCCAAGGCCCCGCCTTTTTTGGCGACGGCTCTATGCGCCAAACAGCGCCGACCTCGGCCACCATCCATTTGGGGGCCGAGCGCATCCTGGTGGTCGGTGTGGGGCGCATGCAAGAGCCCCACCAGATGGTGACCACTGAGCCGCAATATCCCAACCTGGCGCAAATTGCGGGCCACGCGCTGTCCAGTATCTTTTTGGACTCTCTGTCGGTGGACGTGGAGCGACTGCAACGCATCAACCGCACCTTGGCGCTCATCCCCCCCGACAAGCGCACCGACACCCAGCTGCGCCCCATCGAGCTGCTGCTCATCTCACCCTCCAAACGCCTGGACGTGATGGCCGCTGAGCACGTGCAAGCCTTGCCCGCCACGGTGCAAAGCCTGCTGCGCACCCTGGGTCGCACCGAATCTTCTGCCCAAGGCCAGGGCGACGCGCTGTTGAGCTACCTGCTGTTTGAAGCGCCCTACACCCGCGCCCTGATGGACTTGGGTCGGGCGGACGCCTGGGTCCAAAGTGCGGAAATCCACCGCTTTTTCGGATGGGACGCGCCGCAAAGTGCAGCGCCTAAAATCGCCGGTTCGCCCTGAAAGCCTTGCCACCTATGTCCCGCCAACTTTTCGTCACCACTGCCCTGCCCTACGCCAACGGCAATTTCCACATCGGCCACATCATGGAGTACATCCAGGCTGATATCTGGGTGCGCTTCCAGCGCATGCAGGGCCATGCGGTCAATTTTGTCGGCGCGGACGACACCCACGGCGCACCCATCATGATTGCCGCCGAAAAAGCCGGCAAGACGCCGCAGCAGTTTGTGGCGGACATTGCCGCCGGGCGCAAGCAGTACCTGGACGGCTTTCACATCAGCTTTGACAACTGGCACAGCACCGACGCCCCTGAGAACCACGAACTGGCGCGCCAGATTTACCGCGACCTGCGCGACATTTCGGCCGAGCAAGGCGGCTCGCTGATTGAGCGCAAAACGATTGAGCAGTTTTTCGATCCTACGAAAAACATGTTTCTGCCCGACCGCTTTATCAAAGGCGAGTGCCCCAAGTGCCACGCCAAAGACCAGTACGGCGACAACTGCGAGGTCTGCGGTGCGGTCTATGCGCCCACCGATTTGATCAATCCCTATTCCGCGCTCTCGGGCGTCAAGCCTGAGCTCAAAAGCTCGGAGCATTTTTTCTTCAAGCTGTCTGACCCGCGCTGCGTGGAGTTTTTGCAGCACTGGACGCAGGACGGCAAACTGCAGCCCGAAGTGGCCAACAAGGTCAAAGAATGGTTCAGCGTGCGCAGCAACCCCGATGGCAGTACCAGCGAAGGCTTGGGTGATTGGGACATCAGCCGTGACGCGCCCTACTTCGGCATCGAGATTCCCGACGCACCGGGCAAGTACTTTTATGTCTGGCTGGACGCACCGGTGGGCTACCTGGCCTCGCTCAAAAACCTGCTCGACAAACGTCGATCCTTGGATCCGCAAAGCCCAGACTACAACGCCTACATGGCCCAGGCCGACTTGGAGCAGTACCACTTCATCGGCAAAGACATCGTCACTTTCCACACCTTGTTTTGGCCGGCCATGCTGCATTTCAGCGGACGCAAGGCACCGAACAATGTCTTTGTGCACGGTTTCTTGACGGTCAACAACGGCGAAAAGATGAGCAAAAGCCGGGGCACCGGCCTGGACCCGCTGAAGTACCTCAGCCTGGGTATGAACCCCGAGTGGCTGCGCTACTACCTCGCGGCCAAGCTCTCGGCGCGCAATGAAGACATCGACTTCAATGCCGACGATTTCATGGCGCGGGTGAACAGTGATTTGATCGGCAAGTTTGTGAATATTGCGAGCCGGGCGGCCGGGTTTTTGACCAAGCGGTTTGAGGGCAAGCTCACAACAGACTTCGGCGCACAGGGTTCTGCCCTGCTCGACGAACTGCGTGAAGCTTCAAGCAGCGTTGCTGCACTGTATGAAGCGCGTGAGTTTGGCAAAGCGGCGCGCGACATCATGCTGATGGCCGACAAAGTGAACGCGTATGTGGACCAACACAAGCCCTGGGATCTGGCCAAAGACCCTGCCAACAACGAATCTTTGCACCAGGTCTGTTCAACCCTGGTCAACACGTTTGCGGTGCTGGCGCGCTACCTCGCACCGGTATTGCCAGCGCTGGCCCAGGCGGTGGAGGCCTTTACTGGCAGCGACATGAAAGACTGGAATGCCACTGCCGTTGACGTGGTGGCGATCGCTCCCTACCAACACCTGATGCAACGCGTCACCCCCGAGCAACTCGACGCCTTGTTTGAGC
>CANBQX010000184.1 GCA_947371775.1 Comamonadaceae bacterium | reverse complement strand
GCATTCGCGGGCATTTGGCGATGGTTTATTTGAGGTTCGACCGCGCGGGCGCTCGGGCATTGGGCGTGCTTTTTATTGCTTTTTGATGGGTAAGCGCGTTGTGGTGTTGCACGCCTTCATCAAGAAGTCACAGCAAACGCCAGATAAAGACTTGAGCTTGGCGCGCAAACGTTTGAAAGAGGTGCAGTCATGCCAGTGCTGAAATTCAATCCGGTTCCCCACGACCACGCAGGTTTTGTTGCGCGGGCGCGCCTGAAGGCGGGGTTTGACCAAGCCTATGAGAGCCTGGAGTTGGAATACGCCTTGGCCAGCCAGATGCTGGCGGCGCGCGCCCAAGCAGGTTTGACGCAGGACGCGGTGGCGGAACGCATGGGAACGACCAAGAGCGCAATTTCAAGGCTGGAAGCGGCAGGCCGTCACACACCCTCGTTGGCAACCCTGAAAAAGTATGCTGCCGCCGTGGGCTGCGACTTACAGGTGAAGCTGGTGCCGCACAAACCAGCCTGACATGGCACTGAGGGCACAATACGCCCCGCCATGTCCGTCCTCGAAAACTACCAAAAAGAGCTGCAAACGCGCGGCTACCACAGCGACCCGGCGCAGCTGCGCGGCATCACCGCCCTGGAGCGTTGCGCCAGCGAGTGGGCTGCCTACAAAGGCAAGCGCTCCAATTCACTCAAAAAACTCATCAACCGTCCACCCGTGCCGCGCGGCGTCTATTTGTATGGCGGGGTGGGGCGGGGCAAAAGCTTTTTGATGGACTGCTTTTTTGAGGCGGTGCCACTCAAGCGCAAAACGCGCCTGCATTTCCATGAGTTCATGCGTGAGGTGCACCGCGAGCTGCACGACCTGCAAGGCACGGTCAACCCGCTGGATGTGCTGGGCAAGCGCATCTCCGAGCGCTACAAGTTGATCTGCTTTGATGAGTTTCATGTGGCCGACATCACCGACGCCATGATCCTGCACCGCCTGCTGCAGGCGCTGTTTGACAACGGCGTGGGCTTTGTGACGACCTCCAACTTCCAGCCCGACGATTTGTACCCCGGCGGCATGCACCGCGACCGGGTGCTGCCCGCCATTGCACTGCTCAACCAGGAGATGGAAGTGGTCAATGTGGACAACGGCACGGACTACCGCCGCCGCACGCTGGAGCGGCTGGACCTGTACCAGGTGCCCAACGGCCCCGCTGCCGATGCGTCCATGACGCAGGCCTTTAACAGCCTGGCCGAATGCGCCGATGGCAGCCCTGTGCTGCACATCGAGTCTCGCCAGATCCGCACCCGCCGGCGTGCGGGCGGACTGGTGTGGTTTGACTTCAAAGAGCTCTGCGGTGGGCCGCGCTCGCAAAACGATTACTTAGAAATCGCCAGCCAGTTCCACACCGTGCTGCTAAGCGATGTGCCGCAAATGCAAGCCAATGGCAGCTCCGAGGCGCGGCGCTTTACCTGGCTGGTGGACGTGCTGTATGACCGGCGCGTCAAGCTGATGGTGTCGGCACAAGTCGCGCCGGAGCTGCTCTACACCACCGGGCCGCTGGCGCACGAGTTTCCGCGCACCGTTTCGCGTTTGAACGAGATGCAGTCAGCCGAGTTCTTGGCCATGGAGCGGCGCGACGTGGACACGCGCTTGACATGACACGGGGCTCGCAGGGCCTCGGGGCCTGGGTGTTGGGACTGGCGCTTGGCGCTGCCAGCCTGGCGGTGGGGGCGCAAACCTCGCCGGTTGCAGCGGCAGCGACTCCTGCCGATCCGCGCAGCGCATTGCTTGCCGACCAGGCGGTTCAGACGCAGCAGATGGACGCGCTGGAGAAGGCGTGCTACGCCCGGTTTTTCACAACCAACTGCCTGCTGGACGTGGCACGCCAGCGGCGCAGCATACAGGCGGACTTTCAGCGCAGGACAGCGGCACTCGACGCTGCTGATCGCCAGCAGCGGGCGCAAGAGGCAAGCCAGCGCGTGCAAGAAAAACAGCAGGAACAAAGTCAGCGCCAACAGGCCACTGACCCAGGCTCCGCTGCGCAGGCTCAGCACGACAAACAAGCCGAAATCGACGCCAAGCAACAAGCGCATGCCGACAAGGCCGCGGCAGCATTGGAGCCCCGTCCCGCCAAGGAACCCAAGGCCGAGTCCGGCCCCAACGCCGCCGAACGCGCGGCCAATCGGGCCGCCTACGACAAAAAGCAAGCGCAGGCCAAACAGCGTTTGGCGGACCGTGAGCTTGAGCGCGCCAAATCGGCGGCCAGTGCGGCATCGGCTCCGCGCGCCTTGCCGCTGCCACCGGCGCCAGGGCAGTGACGTGAAGCTGCAGGTTGCGGTGCAGGCCGCGTTCGCCTCTGAAGGCGTGCTGGCACGCACACTGCCCGGCTTTCGCAGTCGCCCCGGCCAGATCGAGATGGCGCAGGCGGTGGCCCAAACCATAGCGGATGGCGGCGTGCTGGTGGTCGAGGCGGGCACGGGCGTGGGCAAAACCCTGGCCTATGTGGTGCCTGCACTGCTGGGCGGCGAGAAGGTGTTGTTTTCTACCGCGACCAAGGCCTTGCAAGAGCAGCTTTTTTTGCGCGACATTCCTCGCTTGGTGCAAGCACTGGGCTTTCCGGTGCGGGTGGCTTTGCTCAAAGGACGCAGCAGCTATTTGTGCGCCCAGCGCTTGCAGGGCGCGCGCCAAGCGCATCAAAACTTAGACGGCTCTGACTTGCGGCTCTTGGCCCGCATCGAAGACTGGGCCTTGTCCACGGTCTCTGGCGACATGGCCGAAGTGGCCGAGCTGGACGAACGCTCGGCGGTGATGGCGCTGGTCACCTCCACCCGCGACAACTGCCTGGGCAGCGGCTGCCCGCAGATTCGCAATTGCCACACCAACCTGGCCCGCCAAGAGGCCATGAAGGCCGACCTGGTGGTCGTCAACCACCACCTGTTTTTTGCCGACCTGGGTGTGCGCGCCTCGGGCGTGGCCGAGTTGCTGCCCAGCGTGACCACCGTGGTGTTTGACGAGGCGCACCAGCTCAATGACATTGGCGTGCAGTTTTTTGCCCGCCAATGGAGCACCGGGCAAATGCTCTCCTTGGGTCGTGAACTGGCAGAGCAGTCCAGCGGCGTGGCGCGCGGCATGGTGGACTGGTTGGGTCTGCAAGCCGATGTCACGGGCAGCGTGCAAGGGTTCAAGGCCTTGTTTGCGTCACACCACCCGCAATCCAACCTGGCCTGGAACGACGAAACCCCCGAAGGCGTGCTGCCCCAGGCATGGCACGCGGCAGTGCAGCCTTGCGTGCAGGCCTTGAAGGCGGCCAGCGCCGCCGTGCGGGCGATGGACGAATTGGGCCCTGCGTTTTCGGTGCTGGCCGAGCGTTGCGACACGCTCTTGCACGCCCTGCAAGGTTTTGCCGACGCCGCGCCGCCAGACCAGGTGCGCTGGGTGAACCTTGGGGCGCAGGTGCAGCTGTTCCAGTCGCCGCTCACGATTGCCGAGCCCATGCGCGCGCTGGCGCGACCCGATGCGGCGCCCGGCACCCAGCCCAAGTCCTGGATATTCACCTCCGCCACTTTGGGCACGGATGCGCAACTCAGCTGGTTTGTGGACGCCTGCGGCCTGGAGGGCGCCAGGGTGCTTCGGGTGGCCAGCCCGTTTGACTACGCCGCGCAGGCAGCGCTGTATGTGCCGCGCGACTTTCCCCGTCCGCAAGACGCTGCGCACAGTGCCGCCGTGGCCAGTTTGGCCGCGCAGGGTGCCAGTGCGCTGGGCGGTCGCACCATGGTGCTGACCACCACCACCCGCGCCATGCGCACCGTGGCCGAGGCCTTGCGCCAGCACTTTGTGGCTGCGGGTCTGGCGACCGAGGTGCTGGTGCAAGGCCAGGCGCCCAAACGTGAATTGGTCGACCGGTTTGTGGCCGCGAGTGCTGTAGATCAACGGGCGCAGGGCGGCTGTGTGCTGGTCGCCACCGCCTCGTTTTGGGAAGGCATCGATATTGCCGGAGATGCTTTGCAGCTGCT
>CANBQX010000183.1 GCA_947371775.1 Comamonadaceae bacterium | reverse complement strand
GGATACCAAAGTCAAAGTGGTCGGCAGGATCGTGGGCGAGTTCGTGGTGGTGTCGCAGCTCGAACTCGCCTGAGGCCTCAGGGGATACCCACGCCATCCAGCACCGCCAAAAAGTCCGCGGGGTTTTGGTAACCCACCACCACCTGGCGGGGTTTGCTGGTGCCTTTGGTATCAAAAAACACCATGCCGGGCGGGCCAAACAGGCCAAAGCGTTTGAGCAGCGCTTTGTCCTTTGCGGTATTGGCGGTCACATCGGCTTGCAGCAAGCGGACCGAGGCCAGGCGCTTTTGCACGGTAGCGTCACTGAGCGTGAAGGTCTCAAACTCTTTGCAGGCCACGCACCACTCGGCATAAAAGTCCAACATGACGGGCTGCCCTTGGGCTTGCGCTTGGGCCAGTGCGGCGTCCAGCGCTGCGACGTCGGCCACCCGTTGAAACTGGACAGTTTTGCTGGCCACAGCTGCGCCTGCCGGACCTGCAACTGCCGCGCCCTTGAGGTGCGCCAAGGGTTGCAATACCGAGGTGCCGCCTGAGGCAGCGCCCAGCAACAGCACTGCGGCCAATGCTGCAACGGCAAAGCCCGCCCCGCGAATGAACACGGCACCGTGGCGGTGCGGTTGCACCAAGGGCAAGAAAATCCCCAGCAAGCCCGCACCCGTCAGCAGCCAGGCCGCCCACAAGAGCAGCACCAGCGAAGGTGGGGCCACCGGCGATACCAGCGTGATCGCAACGCCCAGCAGCATCATGCCGAACACTTGCTTGACCCGCTCCATCCACGCGCCCGCGCGGGGCAATAGGCTGCCCGCCGACACCCCGACCAGCAGCAGGGGCACGCTCATGCCCTGCGCCATGGAAAACAGCGCGACGCCACCCAAAACCCAATCTTTGGTCTGGCTGATGTACACCAAGGCGCCTGCCAAGGGGGCTGCGACGCAGGGGCCTACCACCAAGGCAGACACGCCGCCCATGATGAACACGCCGATGTAAGAGCCTCCTTGGAAACTGTTGGACCAGTTGGTGGCCCGGCTTTGGATGGCGCTGGGCATTTGCAGCTCATAGACGCCAAACATCGACAAGGCGAGCACACCCAGCAAACTTGCAAATGCGCCCAACACCCAGGGGTTTTGCAAAGCGGCGGCCAAGCCCTCGCCGGCCAGACCGGCGGCAATGCCAAACGCCGCATAGACCAGCGCCATCCCCAGTGAATAGGCAAAGGCGAGACCCAGCCCCTTACCGCGGCTCACGGGCCCGGATTGCCCCGCAATGAGCGAGGAAAGAATCGGCACCATGGGCAGCACACAGGGCGTGAACGACAGCAGCAGCCCGGCCAGTGCAAAAACGCCAATCGCTTTGAGCAAGCTGCCCGATGCCAGGGTTTGCGCAATGGTGTTCATGGCAGCGTTGCCGTTTGCGGGCAGTGCTGCGGCAGGCGCGCTGGCCTCCGGGGCATCCACAGGCGCAAGAATGGTGACGGCGTTTTCAGCCGCTCCCCGTCCTGTGAGCGCAATCTGCACCTCCCGCGAGTCGGGGGAGTAGCACAGACCATCATCGGAGCAGCCCTGCCAACCTACCGTCACTTTTGCCAGGGCACCGCCTTGCGTCAGTTGCAAGGGCACATCCACGGCAGTGCGGTAGACCCACACGTTTTTATTGAAAGTGGCGTCGAACTCCTGCTTGCCGGGGGGCAGTTGCAGCGGCTTCCATGCCACTGCAGTCGAGTCTGTGGCCACCGTGATTCGGTCGCGGTACAGGTGGTAGCCGGGTGCAATCTCCCAGTGCAAGCGCACGGTGTTGGCATCCACCGCCTTGGCGGAGAACGCGAAGGCTTGGTCCGGGGTCAAGAAGTTCTGCGCCTGCGCCAGCGAAAGCCAGGCGCCCAGCAGGGGAGCGATCAAAGTGGCGAGGGTGAGTCGCCATAACTTGGGCGATCGAGCGTTCATCGTAAGAGTTCCATTTGTGAAAAACAGGGTTGAATCATAACTTAGGGAAATTTTCCCAAAATTACAAAATTCAAAACAGGTCGATTTGCGCTATATTTTCTGGAACGACCCCTCTAAGGACCGCCATGAAAATCACCGTCTCCACCCTGATTGCCGCCCCGATTGCCGACGTGTGGCGCGCTTACACCACGCCCGAGGACATCAAACAATGGAATGCCGCCTCAGACGACTGGCACACCACCAAGTCCTCGGTGGACTTGCGCGTCGGCGGCCAGTTTTCTTCGCGCATGGAGGCCAAAGACGGCTCCTTTGGGTTTGACTTTGCGGGGGTCTACACCCAGGTCGAGGCGCCCCATTTGCTGGAATACAGCTTTGGCGAACGCAGCGCGTCGGTGGTGTTCACTGAGACCGCCCAGGGCGTTCGCCTGACCATCACCTTTGACAGCGAGACCACCCACCCCGAGGACCAGCAGCGCGCGGGCTGGCAGTCCATCCTGGACAACTTTGCACGCCACGTTCTGGCCCAGCAAAAACCCCACTGATCCCCCAATGGCGTTGCCGATGGCGCTTTTGCGCTAAGGTCGCCCCATGAAGCAATCTTTTTGGCGCCTTGGCTGGCGCACTTTGTGGCGCGACGTGCGCTCGGGCGAGCTGCGGCTCTTGGTGGTGGCGGTCAGCCTGGCGGTGGCCTCGCTCACTGCGGTCGGATTTTTTGCCGACCGGCTGCAAGGCGGCTTGCAGCGCGACGCGCGCCCGTTGCTCGGGGGTGCTGCCGTTGTTGCTACCGACCGCCCGGCGCCCCCCGCATTTGCCCAAGAAGCCCAGCGCCTGGGCTTGGCGCAAGTGCAAACCCTGAGCTTTCAAACCATGGCGCGCGCCACGCAGGCGCAAGGCGGCGCCAGCAAATTGGTCGCACTCAAGGCGGTGGAAGCCGGTTACCCCCTGCGGGGCACACTGCGCTTGAGCCCTCACGCGGGCTCGCCTGAGCAAGCCGCCCAAGGCATTCCACCCAAGGGCTCGGTTTGGGCGGATGCCCAGTTGCTCGATGCACTGGCTTTGCAAGTCGGTGACACGCTGCTCCTGGGTGACGCGCAATTCACCATTGACGCACTCATCGCCAGCGAGCCCGACCGGGGCGCGGGCTTTATGAACTTTGCGCCGCGCGTCATGCTCAACGGCGCAGACATCGCCGCCACCGCCTTGGTGCAACCCGCCAGCCGGGTGAACTACCGCCTGGCGGTGGCGGGCAGTGACGCCGCTGTGGCGAAGTTTGTCGCCTGGGGCAATGCGCAAATCAAGGGCAAAACGGCAGACGCCACGCCGGGTGCGCAAACCCCGGCCGAGCCCTTGCGCGGTGTGCGCATCGAGTCCACCCAATCGGGCCGCCCCGAGCTGAGCCAGACACTGGAGCGGGCAGAAAAGTTTTTGAGTTTGGTGGCGTTGTTGGCTGCATTGCTGAGCGCTGTGGCGGTCGCTCTGGCAGCGCGCGCCTTTGCTGCCAAGCATTTGGACGACTGCGCCATGTTGCGCGTGCTGGGCCTGAGCCAACGCACGATTGCAGCGGCCTATGCCTGGGAATTTGCGCTGGTGGGTGTGTTTGCCAGCAGCCTGGGCTTAGGTCTGGGCTATGCGGTGCATTACCTGTTTGTGCTGTTGCTGGCGGGTTTGGTCGACGCGAGTTTGCCTGCGGCGTCTTTGGCGCCGGTGGGCTTGGGGCTGGGCATGGGCTTGACCTTGCTCTGTGCTTTTGGTCTGCCCCCGGTCTTGCAATTGGCACAGGTGCCGCCGCTGCGGGTGATCCGGCGTGACGTTGGCAGCTTGCGCCCCGCGTCTGCGGGGGTACTGGCCATCGGGGTGCTGGGTTTTGCGGCCTTGCTGCTGGCGGTAAGCAGCGACGTGACGCTGGGTCTGATCGCGGTGGGTGGGTTTGCGGGCGCGGTCTTGTTGTTTGCCGCCTTGGCGTGGCTGGCCATTCGGCTGCTGCGCGCCAGCGTGAACGAGACGACCGCACCGCGCGCGCTGGTGCTGGCCACCCGGCAAATTGCGGCGCGACCGGCCTACACCGTGGTGCAGGTCAGCGCATTGGC
>CANBQX010000182.1 GCA_947371775.1 Comamonadaceae bacterium | reverse complement strand
ACGACGGCGCGGTCTTTGGTGGCGTGCACGCCCAAGATCGCCGACTGGGGCGGGTTGATGATGGGGGTGGACAGCATGGAGCCAAAAGTGCCACCGTTGCTGATGGAGAAGGTGCCGCCGGTCATGTCTTCCATGCCCAGCTTGCCGTCGCGCGCCTTGGCGCCGAACTCGGCAATCTTTTTCTCGATGTCCGCAAAGCTCATCTGGTCGGCGTTACGCAAAATAGGCACGACCAAGCCGCGGGGCGAGCCCACCGCGATACCGATGTCAAAGTAGCCGTGGTAGACGATGTCGTTGCCGTCCACCGACGCATTGAGCACTGGGAATTTCTTCAAGGCATGCACCGCAGCCTTGACGAAGAAGCTCATGAAGCCCAGCTTGATACCGTGCTCTTTTTCGAACTTCTCCTGGAACTTCTTGCGCATCTCCATGACCGGTGCCATGTTGATTTCATTAAAGGTCGTGAGGATGGCGTTGGTGGACTGCGATTGCAACAGGCGCTCGGCCACGCGCGCACGCAGGCGGCTCATGGGCACGCGCTGCTCGGGGCGGTCGCCCAAGGCAGGCGCAGGGGCTGCCACTTGGGGCAAGGCACTCACCGGCGCACCGGTGGGAATGGGGCTGCTTACGGCCACTTTGGGCGCTGCCACAGCGGCCAGCACGTCACCCTTGGTCACGCGGCCGTCTTTGCCGCTGCCAGCGACAGAACCCGCTGCCAGGCTGTTGTCTGCCATCAGTTTGGCGGCAGCGGGCATGGCCACACCGGCCATACTGGCAGATGCAGGGGCCGCAGCCGCGGCGGGCGCTGCCACCGCAGCCGGTGCCGCCGCTGCGGCAGCGGGAGCATTGGCGCTCGCACCCGCAGTCGCTTCGGTATCGATGCGGGCAATCAACTGCTCGGCCACAACGGTGCCGCCGTCAGCGACCAGGATCTCAACAAGCACGCCGCTCGAGGGCGCGGGCACTTCGAGCACCACTTTGTCGGTCTCAATGTCGATCAGGATTTCGTCAGCGCTAACGCTGTCGCCGACTTTCTTTTTCCATTGCAGCATGGTGGCTTCTGCCACGGATTCAGAGAGCTGCGGTACTTTGACTTCTACGATGGCCATATCAGTTCTTTCGGTAGGTATTCAATGTGAGGGGCTGGGGCAGTGGAGCCGCTTATTTGGTCAGGACAAAGCCTTTGAGCTTGCCGAACGCGCCGTCAACCAGGGCTTTTTGCTGCTCCTGGTGCAGGTGGGAGTAACCCACGGCAGGCGAGGCCGACGCAGCACGACCGGAGTACCCCAGCTTTTGGCCCGAGAGCATGTTCTCGTGGATGTAGTGCTGCACAAAGAACCAAGCGCCTTGGTTCTGCGGCTCGTCCTGCGTCCACACCAACTCCGTGGCGTTGGGGTACTTCTTGAGCTCAGCGGCAAAGGCCTTGTGCGGGAAGGGATAGAGCTGCTCCACGCGCACGATAGCGACGTCGTCAGCACCCGACTCTTCGCGGCGCTTGACCAGGTCGTAATAGACCTTGCCCGAGCACACCAGCACGCGCTTGACCTTGTCGGCCTTGAGCGCTTTGTTCTCGGGGATCACGGTCTGGAAGCTGCCCTTGGTGAACTCCGACACCGGGGAAGTGGCGTCTTTGTTGCGCAGCAGCGACTTGGGCGTGAAGATGATGAGCGGCTTGCGCAGATCACGCACCATTTGGCGGCGCAGCACGTGGAAGATCTGGCTGGCCGTGGTGGGCTGCACGATCTGCATATTGGTGTCTGCCGCCAACTGCATGAAGCGCTCCAGGCGCGCCGAGCTGTGCTCCGGGCCTTGGCCTTCGTAGCCGTGGGGCAGCATGAGGGTCAGGCCATTGACGCGGCCCCATTTCACTTCGCCGGAAGCAATGAACTGGTCGATCACCACTTGTGCGCCGTTGGCAAAGTCGCCGAATTGCGCTTCCCAAATCACCAGGGTGTTGGGGTCGTTGGAGGCGTAGCCGTATTCAAAGCCAAGCACCGCTTCTTCGGACAGGATGGAGTCGATGACGACAAAAGGTGCCTGGTTGTCCGACACGTTTTGCAGGGCCACATAGGTGCCGGTGTCCCACTTTTCGCGCTTCTGGTCGTGAATCACCGCGTGGCGGTGGGTAAAGGTGCCACGGCCGGAGTCTTCACCGGACAGGCGCACCGGATAGCCACTGGCCACCAAGGACGCAAAGGCCATGTGCTCGCCCATGCCCCAGTCCACGGGAACTTCGCCCCGACCCATGGCGGCGCGGTCGTCGTAGACCTTTTTCACCAGCGGGTGCGGCGACACCGATTCCGGAATGGTGGTGATTTTGGTCGACAGACGCTTCCACTCGGTCAGGGGAATAGCGGTGTCACCGGCATCGGTCCACTTTTTACCCAAGAAAGGCGCCCAGTCCACGGTGAACTTGGTCTTGAAGTTGGTCAGCACCGGCTCGGCGGTGTTTTTGCCTGCATCCAGGGCTGCGCGGTAGGCCTTGACCATGTCGTCGCCCAGCGTCGCACCCAGTCCTTGCGTGGCCAGCTTGTCGGCAAACAACTTGCGTGTGCCGGGGTGGGCTGCAATCTTTTTGTACATCAGTGGCTGGGTCAGGGCAGGCGTGTCCTGCTCGTTGTGACCCAGTTTGCGGAAGCACACAATGTCCAGCACCACGTCCTTGCGGAAGGTCATGCGGTATTCAAGTGCGAGTTGGGTGGCCAGCACCACGGCTTCGGGGTCGTCGCCGTTGACGTGCAAGACCGGCGCTTCCACCATCTTGACGATGTCGGTGCAAAACACGCTGGAGCGCATGTCGCGTGGGTCGGAGGTGGTGAAACCGATCTGGTTGTTGATGATGATGTGCACCGTGCCGCCTGTGGAATAGCCACGGGTTTGGGCCAGCGCCAAGGTTTCTTGGTTCACACCCTGGCCGCCAAAGGCCGAGTCACCGTGCACCAGCACCGGCAGCACTTGCTTGCCGTGCGGGTCCGCGCGGCGGTCCATGCGGGCGCGCACCGAGCCTTCGACCACGGGGTTGACGATTTCCAGGTGCGAGGGATTGAACGCCAAGCTCAAATGCACCGGGCCGCCAGGGGTGCTGACGTCGGAGCTAAAGCCTTGGTGGTATTTCACGTCGCCTGCGGGCAGCTCTTCCGGCGCGGTGTGGTCAAACTCGGCAAACAAGTCAGCAGGCAGCTTGCGCATGGTGTTGACCAGCACATTCAAGCGGCCGCGGTGGGCCATGCCAATCACCACTTCTTGCACGCCTTGGGCGCCAGCAGACTGGATCAGTTCTTCAATAGCGGCAATAAAGCTCTCGCCGCCTTCCAGGGAGAAGCGCTTTTGGCCCACATACTTGGTGTGCAGGTAGCGCTCCAGACCTTCGGCCGCCGTCAGGCGTTCCAGAATGCCTTTTTTCTTGTCAGCGCTGAAGTTGGGCTTGCTGCGAATGGCCTCGAGCTTTTGCTGCCACCAGCGCTTTTCGGCCTGCTCCGAGGTGTACATGTACTCGGCGCCCAGCGTGCCGCAATAGGTCTCGCGCAGCGCATTGAGCAGCTCGCGCAGGGGCATGCGGTCTTTGCCGAAGAAGGTGTTGCTGGTATCGAACACGGTTTCCTGGTCGGCATCGGTGAAGCCGTAGAAACTAGGTTCGAGGTCAGGAATCGCGGCACGCTCGGTGCGCTTAAGGGGGTCCAGGTCGGCCCAACGTTGGCCCACGTTGCGGTAGGCGGCAATGAGCTGCTGCACGGCGGTGCGCTTGCGACCCATCTCGGCGTCAACGCTGGCCACCACCACTTTGGTACCTCCGGCCTTGGCGCGCTCGGCAAAGGCATTGATAACGGGTTGGTGCGGAACGTCTTTGGCGTTGCTGCCATCGGTGGCGGGCACGTGCTGCAAGGCGTCGAAGTAGTCGCGCCAGGTGTCAGGCACGCTGCCGGGGTTGGCCAGGTAGTTTTCGTACATCTCTTCGACATAGGGCGCGTTGCCCCCGAAGAGAAAGGTGTTGCCTTGGTAGGCGGCGTAGACAGATGGTGTCGTGCTCATTTTTCGCTGACCTCCGTTTCCCTCAGGGAA
>CANBQX010000181.1 GCA_947371775.1 Comamonadaceae bacterium | reverse complement strand
GCATTCCATTTGTTTGCTCCTGCAATAGGCCTGGCGACCGTCGCGTGGCCCTGTGTGCCGATTATCATGCGTGCTTCCTACGAGCCACCGACATGACCACTGCAAAAGCACAAGCCCAGACCGCCACCGCCAGCAAAAAAACGGCGGCTTCCAAGCGCGCTGCTGCAAAGACACCCCCCGCGTCCCTGAGCCCCGCCGACTACCTGATCAAAATCTTGAACGCCAAGGTCTACGACGTGGCCCATGAGTCGGGCCTGGAGACGGCCGCCAATTTGAGCCAGCGCATTCACAACACCGTGCTGCTCAAGCGCGAGGACCAGCAGCCGGTGCGCAGCTTCAAGCTGCGCGGCGCCTACAACAAGATGGCGCAGCTCAGTGCGGCGCAGCTCAAAAAAGGCGTGATTTGCGCCTCGGCCGGCAACCATGCCCAGGGCGTGGCACTGAGCGCGCGGCGACTCGGTGCGCGAGCGCTCATCGTCATGCCCACCACCACGCCGCAGGTGAAGGTGGACGCGGTGCGCGGCTTTGGCGGCGAAGTGGTGCTGTTTGGCGACAGCTATACCGACGCTTACAACCACGCACTCACCCTCGAGAAAAAGCAGGGCCTGACCTTTGTCCACCCCTTTGACGACCCGGACGTGATTGCCGGCCAAGGCACGGTGGCCATGGAAATCTTGCGCCAGCACCCCGGGCGCCTGGACGCCGTGTTTGTGGCCATTGGCGGCGGCGGCCTGGTCAGCGGCGTGGCCAATTACATCAAGGCGGTGCGGCCCGAGGTGAAGGTGATTGGCGTACAAATGAACGACTCCAACGCCATGATGCAGTCAGTGGCCGCCCACAAGCGCCTGACGCTCGCCGATGTGGGCCTGTTCTCGGACGGCACGGCCGTGAAGCTGGTGGGTGAAGAGACCTTCCGCGTGGCCAGTGGCCTGGTGGACGAGTTTGTGACGGTGGACACCGACGCAGTGTGTGCCGCCATCAAAGACATTTTTGTGGATACCCGCTCCATTGTGGAGCCCGCCGGTGCGCTGGGCGTGGCCGCTATCAAGCAGTATGCCGCGACGCACAAAACCAAGGGCCAGACCTACGCGGCCATTTTGTGCGGCGCCAATATGAACTTCGACCGCCTGCGCTTTGTGGCCGAGCGCGCCGAAGTGGGCGAAGAACGCGAAGCGCTGTTTGCCGTGACGATTCCTGAAGAGCGCGGCAGCTTCCGGCGCTTTTGCGCGCTGATTGGCGAACTGCCCGGCGGCGCGCGCAATGTGACCGAGTTCAACTACCGCATGAACGACGCGGCACAGGCCCATGTGTTTGTCGGCCTGACCACGCAAGGCGCGGGCGAGTCGGCCAAGATTGCCAAGAACTTTGGCAAGCACGGTTTCACCACGCTGGACCTGACACACGACGAACTGGCCAAAGAACACATCCGCCACATGGTGGGCGGCCACTCCACGCTGGCGCAGGACGAGCGCATCCTGCGCTTTGTGTTCCCGGAGCGCCCCGGCGCACTGATGAAGTTCTTGAGCATGATGCGCCCGGGCTGGAACATCAGCCTGTTCCACTACCGCAACCAGGGCGCGGACTACGGCCGCATCTTGGTGGGCTTGCAAGTGCCCAAAGCGGACAACAAGGCCTTTAACGAATTCTTGAAGGCGTTGGGCTACCCCTATGTGGAAGAAACCCACAACCCGGTGTACCGCCTGTTCTTGCAAAACCCGCCTGCAGCCTCTCCCATCAAAGCGGCTGCCAAAGGCTGAAGCACCATGGCTGTGACGCTGGACGGCAAACTGGTAGTGGCGATCTCGAGCCGCGCCTTGTTTGACTTTGAAGAAGAAAACCAGCTCTTTGAACAAGGCGACGACCGCGCTTACATGAAGCTGCAGCTCGAGCGCCTGGACGTGCCGGCCAAACCCGGCGTGGCGTTTTCGCTGGTGCAAAAACTGCTGGCCTTTAACCAGGAGCCCACGCAGCGGGTCGAGGTGGTGATCTTGTCGCGCAACGACCCGGTCAGCGGCCTGCGGGTGATGCGCTCGGCGGCGCACTATGCGCTGCCCATCATCCGCTGCACCTTCACGCGCGGCGAAGCACCCTGGCGCTACCTCAAGCCGCTCAATGCCAATTTGTTTTTGAGCACGCACCTGAGTGACGTGCGCAGTGCCTTGGACGCCGGTGTGCCCGCCGCGCAGGTCTACCCCCAGTCGGCCCACGCCAGCAGCGCCCACCCGCAAGAAGTGCGCATCGCCTTTGACGGCGACGCCGTGCTGTTCAGCGACGAGGCCGAGCGCGTGTTCCAAGCCCAGGGCTTGAACGCCTTCCAGCAGCACGAGCACGACAAAGCCGCCCTGCCCCTGCCTGATGGCCCTTTCAAGCCGCTGCTGGTGGCATTGCATGCCTTGCAGCAGGCTGCGCAACCCGCCATGCGCGTGCGCACCGCGCTGGTGACAGCACGCAGCGCCCCGGCCCACGAGCGCGCCATCCGCACGCTGATGGACTGGAACATCGAGGTCGATGAAGCCATGTTTTTGGGCGGCCTAGACAAAGGTGCGTTTTTGCGCGAGTTCGAACCCGACTTCTTTTTTGACGACCAAACCGGCCACATCGAATCCGCTGCGCGCCATGTGCCTGCGGGCCATGTGGCCAGCGGTGTGCGCAATTAAGGGCCGACGCCATGCGCAGCAACACCGCGCCCCTGCCACCCTCCAGCACCTGGCGCAATGCCCGCGCGCAACTGCGCCGTGTCTGGGCGCTGTCCTGGCCTTACTTTGCGTCGGAAGAAAAATGGCAGGGCCGCGGTCTGCTGGCTGCCATCGTGGCGCTCAACTTGGGCCTGGTCTACATGGCGGTTTTGTTCAACGACTGGAACAAACTTTTTTACGATTCGCTGCAAGACAAAAACCAAGAGGTGTTTTGGACCCAGCTGGGGCGCTTTAGCTACCTGGCCTTTGCCTTCATCGTCATTGCGGTCTACAAGTTCTACCTCACGCAGCTGCTGGAGATGCGTTGGCGCAGCTGGATGACGCGCACCACGCTCCAGCGCTGGTTGGCAGGCCAGGCGTTTTACCGCCTGGAGTTGCAGCGCTTTGGCACGCCGCAGTCGGGCGCAGACGCCACGCCCGACAACCCGGACCAGCGCATTGCCGAAGACATCAACCAGTTCACCTCGCTCACGCTGAATCTGAGCATGGGCTTGCTCAACTCGCTGGTCACGCTGCTGAGCTTTGTCGGCATTTTGTGGGGCCTGTCGGGCGGGTTTTCGTTCACCTATGGCGGGCAGGAATACACGATTGCGGGCTTTATGGTGTGGATGGCGCTGCTGTACAGCGCAGTGGGCAGTTGGCTCACCCACTTGATCGGGCGGCGGCAAATTCCGCTGAACTTTGCGCAGCAACGGGTGGAGGCCGACTTTCGCCACCACATGATCCGGGTGCGCGAATACAGCGAATCGATTGCCCTGGACCGGGGCGAGGCGGTGGAGCGCAGCCAGCTCGAAGGCCGCTTTGGCGCGGTGCTGAACAACTACCTGCAGCTGATCCGTGCGCAGAAGAACCTGGTCTGGTTCACCAGCTTTTTTGGCCAGGCGGCGGTGATTTTTCCATTCATCGTGGCGGCACCGCGTTTTTTCAGCGGTGCGATTCAGCTCGGTGAGGTGATGCAAATATCGAGCGCCTTTGGCCAGGTGCAAGGCGCTTTGAGCTGGTTGGTGGACAGTTACCCCAACCTGGCCACCTGGCGTGCCACCACCGACCGTTTGACGCACTTCGAGGCCTCGCTGCAAAGCCTGGAGGCGGCCATGCCCGCGCTGTCGAACACCGCGTCCGACACGGTGCACACCGAAGACCTGACTGTGTCGCTGCCCGGCGGCCTCGCGCTGCTGGCCCACACCGCGCTGCATGCGCAAGCCGGAGACCGCGTGCTGCTGCAAGGCCCCTCGGGCGCGGGCAAGTCCACCCTGTTTCGCGCGCTGGCCGGTATCTGGCCCTTTGCCAGCGGCCAGGTGGCGCGCCCGGTGGACGCCATGTTTATCCCCCAGCGGCCCTATTTCCCCAACGGGCCGCTGCG
>CANBQX010000180.1 GCA_947371775.1 Comamonadaceae bacterium | reverse complement strand
TGCGCCCAGCCAGACATCGTCCCCGGTCAGGCGCACTTCATGGCCAAACACCAGCACCACGCCGCCATAGCTGATGGCCAGACCTGCCCACTGGAATCGGCTGATCGCACGCCGGTACAGCACGGCGCCCAACATCAGGACCAGGGTCGGGTTGAGGTACAGAACCAAGCGCTCAAACGAGGCGCTGATGTAAGCCAAACCTGCAAAATCCAGAAAACTGGCCAGGTAATAGCCGGTGAAGCCCAGCCAGAGCACACCCAATGCGTCCTTGCGGCTGAGAGACACCGCCGCCGCGCCTTCACGCCCACGACCGGCCCACCAGGCCATCGCCACAAAAAACGGCAAGGCCAGAAGCATGCGCAGCATGAGCAGGGTCATGGCGTCCACGCCCTGGCGGTAGGCCAACTTCACGATGATGGCTTTGCCGCTGAAGCAAATGGCACCCAGCAGGGCCATGGCCAACCCAGCGGCCATAGAAGGCAGCGGCAGGCTTTGTACGGCAGGGGCGGATGCGGTTTGCAAAGTGGAGCTCAGCGTCTTATCGGCGTTGGTGCCAAACTGGGACAAAGATCGTCATTGTCGCCGCATGCGAAAGGACACGCCCAAGGCATGTAACAATATTCCGACCATGCGACCCAACCATTTATTGATAGCCACAGCCAAAACAGTACTCGGCCTGCTGGTTATGGCAGCCGGAACCATTTCTGCGGCGTCAACACCCCCACCCGAGCCCAAACCCAAGCCCGCCCCTATGCCGCCCAAGCCGTTTCGAATCATCGACACGGTCTGCGACGTGGCGGAAAGTGAAATTTCGGCCCAAGGCCAGTTTGTGTGTCAGTACGTATGCCGCGACCCCGACCACACCAAAGTCGCTGTTGTCTACAGCACCTCCGGCAAAGGGGTATGTCGCACGCCGATTGACCGCAAGATCAAGCAGTACATCAAGGACAAGCCTTGATGGCTTGCGGGACTAAACGCTGAATTCTGCGTTCTGGATACCCAAGGTACTTTGGGCCAACGCAAAGTTCGCGTCCAAAGGGTCCAGATGCCAACCGGCCGTAAGCATGCGCTGCATGTACTGTCGGTTGAATATGAATGGAAAGATCAGCTGCGAAATACCCGCCGAGACCACCGTAATCACCAAGTGCAACACGGCAATGCCGATCTCCCCCCGGATCAAGGGCACGAACCAACCAAAGAGCAGATACGTCCAGCTGTAGCCGATGTAGCCGGTTTTCACCAAGCCCGACTCGCGGTGAATGATGCGTACCGGCTTTTGCAAACCCAGCAACAGCACGCCAAAGACGATGGGGCTAACTAGCAGTGCAAAAATCAGCCAGTGCAGAAATGAAAAGCTACCCATGTGTGGCTCCTGAAAGGCGTGGCGTTCAGTATAGGCGCGGGAATTGGCAGAAGCCTTGCATGACATCAAGCTCCGTGTGGCTACCGTATCTGACCGGTAAAGCCCTGTAAAGGGGTCAACGCCAGCAAGCGCATGGCGTTGAAGGTGCATGGCAGTTTCGCCATTTTCTGGAAAGCACACCATGTTGAAAACTTCGCTGATCACCGCTCTGCTGGCGTTCTCTGGCCTCGTGGCCCAAGCCCAAGCCCAAACCCCGGCCGCTCCCGCAGCACCCGCGAAAACATCCGCAAGCGCTGCAGCACCTGCCAAGACCGCATCGGCTACCGTTGCGCCCGCCGCACTGAAGGTGAAGCCTGCAGCCAGTGCCCCCAAGGCGGAGCCTGAAGTGAAAAAATCCAACAATGGCATTTGCCACGACAAGGCCAGCAAAGGCTACAAATCAACGAAGAACTTCACCGAGTTCAAGACTATGGACGACTGCTTGAAGAGCGGTGGCCGCGCCCCCAAGAAATAACGTCTTGAAGCGCCCATGAAAAAGGCCTCTAGGTAGCAATACCTAGAGGCCTTTGTCTTAATTCGTGGTCGGTGTGAAAGGATTCGAACCTTCGACCCCTTGCACCCCATGCAAGTGCGCTACCAGGCTGCGCCACACACCGATCAAGCCTAAGATTATAGCCCGTGAAATGGGCTTTAAGCGTCGGTTTCTAACAAGCTCCGAATCGAAAGCAATTCTTGCCGGAAAGCTTCGAGCGCATGGCTCTGCGCCACCGAGGTGGCCGTGAGCGCATGCTCTGACCCTGTCACGCCAGCCGCGTCACCCATTGCGTCCAGTCCGTCCACCCCCTCAAGCAGGAGTTCGCCATTGCGTTTTTTGTCGCGCTCTCCGGCCATGAGCTCTTGCATCTTATTGCGCGCACCGCTGATGGTGAATCCCTGGTCATACAACAAATCACGAATGCGGCGGATCATCAGCACCTCATGGTGCTGGTAATAGCGCCGATTCCCGCGCCGCTTCATCGGGCGCAGCTGCGTGAATTCCTGCTCCCAATACCGAAGCACGTGCGGCTTAACACCGCACAAATCGCCCACTTCACCAATCGTGAAATAGCGTTTTGCAGGAATAGACGGGAGCAAATTCTCCATTGAAATCAAGGGCGTAGAGGAAAAACCGCAGAGGTTACTCTAAGTTCACACGCGGTGCAATGCGCCATGTCCCACAGGTTCAAAACTCAGGCTTTGGACTTGGCCGTGCCCTTGGACGCATCGCCGTCGTCCTGGATCTGGTCCTTGAGCTTATGGCTGGCGTGGAAGGTGACAACCCGCCGCGCTTCAATGGCGATGGCCTCGCCCGTGCGCGGATTGCGCCCCGGTCGAGGTGCTTTGGTGCGAATTTGGAAGTTACCGAAACCCGAAATTTTGACGTCGGTGCCTCCTACCAACTGGGCGGTCACCAGGTCAAAAAATGCATCCACCATGTCTTTGGACTCACGCTTGTTCAAGCCGAGCTGTTCGAACAACAGGTCAGCGAGCTGCGCCTTGGTGACGGCGGCGGTTTCCAGGCTGTCTACAGAGAGCTCCATGGTCTTCTTTCCTCAGGCGGCGGGTTCGGCGCGCTCAGGCGCGCTGACGGGCACCCAAATCGCGGTCGAGCTGGTCCAGCACGGCCTTGACGGTGTGCTCAATCTGGTCTTCGGTCAAAGTGAGGTCGCCGCCACTGAGCGTCAACCGAACCGCCATGCTGCGCTGGGGCGCCACGGCGCCTTCCGTCGCAGCGGCCTTGGGCCGGTAGACGTCAAACAGCTGCCCGTCTTGCAAGAGCCCTGCGGTGGGGGCTGCGTGGATGCAGGCTAACAGGGCCTGGTGGCTGACGGTATCGGCCACCATGACCGCGATGTCACGCTGCACGGGCTGCAATTTCGCCACGGAAGTAAAGGCCGGCACCCGGCTTTGCAGCACAGCGTCCAGGTCCAACTCAAAAACGACTGGCGTTTGTGCTAGTTCGTAATCCTGGCGCCAGCGCGGGTGCAGTTCACCTACGAAACCGATGGAGCGCCCGGCCAACAAAACCTCGGCACAGCGCCCGGGGTGCATGGCTGGGTGGCTGGCAGGCACAAAGTCGGCTTTCAAAGGTGCCAAAAGTGCTTCCACATCGCCTTTCACATCAAAGTAATCCACGCCCTGCTCTTTGCGGCCCCATTGCAGCGTGTCGGCAGCGCCGCAGGCCAAACCGGCCACGCGCATGGGCTGGTGAAAGCCCTGCACCGTGCTGTCGGTGTTCTGCACCGTGCTGTCGCGCAAGAACACGCGGCCGAGCTCAAACACGCGCACGCGAGGCGCTTTGCGGGCTTGGTTGAATTTAAGCACCTGCACCAGCGAGGCAATCAACGACGAGCGCATGACGCTCATCTGGCTGGCGATCGGGTTGAGCAGTTTGATCGGATTCGCATTGCCCGCCAGTTCATGCTCCCAGCGCTCTTCGACAAAGCTGAAGTTGATGGTCTCCTGGTAGCCCATGGCTGCAAGTGCGCGGCGCACAGCAAACGGGCTGCGCTGCGCCTCGGGGCGCAGCTTGGCGGTAATCGGCCCCAACGGCGGCGTATGGGGCAGAGTGTCGTAACCGACCATGCGCGCGACTTCTTCGATCAAGTCCTCTTCAATTTGCAGGTCAAAGCGGTAGGACGGCGGTACCACCGTGATCAC
>CANBQX010000179.1 GCA_947371775.1 Comamonadaceae bacterium | reverse complement strand
TGCGCCACGCCGACATGGGTGACCTGGGGCGGGGCGGAGTCTGCCGAATTTGCACGCCAGGCCCAAACCTTTCATGACACCTGGACGGCACTGGGCAATCGCTCGGAGCTGCGGCCCATTGCGGGTGCCGACCATTTCACGGTGCTGGCGGGCTTTGAGCAGCCGGATGGTGAACTCTGCGAATGGCTGGCCACCCAACTGGGCGTCTGAACGGAGCGATTTGTCGGCTGTAACCGCAGCGACTGTGCTGGGGTAAACCCGCTACGGCTATGGGGTGCGCCCTCTGAAAATTGGGCATGAGCACCACCACCCCATCATCCACCACCTCTCCTGCCGGCCCGACCACTCCGTACCACGACCGCAAGCGCTACGCCTGGCTGCTGTCTTTGCTCATTCCCACCACGGTGCTGATCGGCCCCACGCTGATGGCGTCTACGGGCGACCCTAAGGCGCTGTGGATTCCGGTGGTCTTTTTCTATGCCGTGGTGCCGCTGCTGGACTACTTTTTGGGCGAAGACCGCAGCAACCCGCCCGAGTCCGCCGTGCCAGCGCTGGACGCTGACCCCTATTACCGCTGGATCACTTACTTGCTCGCGCCCGTGCTGTGGGCCTCGTTCATCTTCAGCGCCTGGTTTGTGACGCAAATGAACTTGCCCTGGTATGGCTGGATTGCCATGGTGCTGATCAGCGGCTCGGTGGGTGGCTTTTGCATCAACCTGGGCCACGAGCTGGGCCACAAAAACACGGCGCTGGAAAAGGCCTTGGCCAAGATCGTGCTCGCACCCTCGGGCTACGGACACTTTTATGTGGAGCACAACCGCGGCCACCACCGCGACGTGGCCACGCCCGCAGACCCTGCGTCTTCGCGCATGGGGGAATCGATTTATGCGTTTGTGCTGCGCGAAATGCCCGGTGCCTGGTTCCGCGCCTGGGCGCTGGAGCGCACACGTTTGCAGCAAGCGGGCCTGCCGGTGCTTTCGTGGCACAACCACATCGTGCAGCCTGCGGTGCTGACCCTGGCCTTGTGGACGGGGTTGACCTTGTGGCTGGGTTGGATGGTGCTGCCGTTTTTGGTGGCGGCGTCTTTTTGGGCCAACTTTCAGCTGACGTCGGCCAACTACATCGAGCACTACGGCCTGCTGCGCCAGCAGCGCGCCGACGGGCGCTACGAGCCCTGCCAGCCCCACCACTCGTGGAACAGCAACCACATCTTCTCGAACTGGATCGTGTTTCACCTGCAGCGCCACTCCGACCACCATGCCCACCCGCTGCGCCGCTACCAGTCGCTGCGCCACTTTGACGAGCTGCCCACGCTGCCCAGCGGCTACTTTGGCATGTTTCTGGTGGCCTACGTGCCACCGCTGTGGCGCGCCGTGATGGACCCGCGCCTGCTGCAGGCCGTGGGCCGCGACCTGCGCCGCCTCAACCTCGACCCACAGCAGCGTGAGGCACTGATTGCCCGCCACGGCTTGCAAGCCACTGCCTGATACTTAGCCCTCCCGCCCAACTCTTTTTGTTGAACCATGACCGTTAGCACCCACCACCGAATTTGCCCCTTGTGCGAGGCCTGCTGCGGCCTGGAAATCAAAGTGGAGGACCGCAAAGTCATCAGCATCCGCGGCCACGATGCCGACGTGTTCAGCGCGGGCTACATCTGCCCCAAGGCCGTGGCGCTCAAAGACCTGCACGAAGACCCCGACCGCTTGCGCAGCCCCATGGTCAAGCGCAACGGCGTGCATGTGGCCGTGAGCTGGAAAGAAGCTTTTGCCGAGATCGAGCGTCGTCTCTTGCCCATCATGGCAGCGCATGGTCGCGACGCCGTGGGCGTGGTCACCGGCAACCCCTCGGCCCACAAGATTGGCTTACTCACCTACTTCCCCAAGTTGGCGCGGGCGCTGGGCACCAAGAACATTTTTTCAGCGTCCAGCGTGGACCAGATTCCCAAGCAACTGGCCAGCGGCCTGATGTTTGGCACCTGGCTCTCGGTGGCGGTGCCCGACATTGCCCGCACCGACTGGCTGCTGGTGATAGGCGCCAACCCGCTGGCCAGCAACGGCAGCATGTGGACCGTGCCCGACTTTCGCGGCAAGGCCAAAGCCATGCAGGCGCGCGGCGGCAAGCTGATCGTGATTGACCCGCGCCGCACCGAAACCGCAGCGGTGGCCGATGCGCACCACTTCATCCGCCCCGGCGCCGATGTGTTCTTGCTCGGTGCCATGGTGCACACCCTGTTTGCGGAAAATCTGGTCAATCTAGGTGCCGTGCAGGAATGGGTGAACGGCGTGGACGAGGTGCGCGCTGCGGTGGCCGCCTTTGCGCCCGAAGCCGTGGCCGCACGCTGCGCCATCGACGCCGACACCATTCGCCAATTAGCACGCCAACTCGCAGGCACACCGCGCGCTGCCGTCTATGCCCGCATTGGCACCTGCACCCAGGAGTACGGCACGTTGGCCAGCTGGCTGGTGGATGTGCTCAACACCCTGACCGGCCACCTGGACGCGCCCGGCGGCGCCATGTTTGCCAAGTCAGCGGCGTTTGCCAGCAACAGCAGCGGCAACAGCGGGCGTGGCAAAGGCATTTCTACCGCGCGGCGCCAGTCGCGTGTGAGCCATGCGCCCGAGGTGATGGGCGAGTTCCCCATCAACTGCATTGCCGAAGAAATTGACACCCCCGGCGAGGGCCGCATGCGCGCGCTGATCACCATGGCCACCAACCCGGTGCTCTCCGTGCCCAACGGGCCGCGCCTGGCCAAGGCGCTCGACAGCCTGGACTTCATGGTCAGCCTGGATATTTACCTCAACGAGACCACGCGCCACGCCGACGTGATCTTGCCCGGCCCCTCGCCGCTGGAGGACCTGCACTACGACGTGGCCTTTCCGCAAATGTCCTGGCGCAACCATGCGCGCTACAGCCCGCCCGTGTTCGAGCGCCAAGGCGAGCAGCCCGAAGAATGGGAAAACCTGCTGCGCATTGCCGCCATTGCCAAGGGCTTGGGCGCAGACGTGGACGTTGGCGCGCTGGACGACAGCGAGTTTGCCGAAGACGCCCAGCGCAGCTTTGGTGAACACGCCCAAGCCATCATCGACGCCTGCCAGGGCCTGCGCGGACCGCAACGCGCACTCGACCTGCAGCTGCGCGCCGGTCCGTATGGTGACGAATTTGGACGAAAACCCGAGGGGCTGAACCTGCGCAAAGTCATGGCGACCAACGCCAGCGGAGGCATTGATCTGGGCGAACTGCAACCCCGCATTCCTGAGATGCTGCGCACCCCGAGCGGCAAGGTCGAACTCGCGCCACCCCTGCTGATTGCCGACCTGCCACGCGCCTTGGCGGACTTGCAAAGCCCTGCGCCCGACATGGTGCTGATCGGCCGGCGCGATGTGCGCACCAACAACAGCTGGATGCACAACCTGCCCACGCTGGCCAAAGGCCCCTTCCGCTGCACCGCGCTGGTTCACCCCGACGACGCGGCGCGCCTCGGCTTGCAGGACGGCGCCATGGCGCAACTGGAAAACGCGGGCCGCAGCCTGCAAGCGCAAGTGCACATCAGCACCGACATGATGCCCGGCGTGGTCAGCCTGCCCCACGGCTGGGGCCACGATTTGCCGGGCGCCCAGCTCAGCGTGGCGGCGGAGCGCCCCGGCGTCAACCTGAACGCGCTGCTGGACGAAAAACTGCGCGACCCGCTGTCGGGCAATGCGGTGCTCAGTGGCGTGCCGGTGAAGGTGCGGGCGGTGCTAGCGCTGGCCTGATCGGTCAGCGCGGCGGGCGCTACATATTGCGGCGGTACTGCCCACCCACCTCAAACAGCGCGTTGGTAATCTGCCCCAGCGAGCAGACGCGCACTGCGTCCATCAGCACTTCAAACACGTTGTCGTTGGCAATCACGGCTTGCTGCAAGCGTGCCAGCATGGCGGGCGACTGGGCTGCGTGGCGGGCGTGGAAGGCGTGCAGGCGCTCTAGCTGGCTTTGCTTTTCGGCTTCGGTGCTGCGGGCGAGTTCCAGCTTGTCCATCACCTGGTCGCCATGCGGGTTGCGGAAGGTGTTCACGCCGATGATGGGCAGCTCGCCGGTGTGCTT
>CANBQX010000178.1 GCA_947371775.1 Comamonadaceae bacterium | reverse complement strand
AGACACGCGGTTTTTCTCGGTGTCAAACTTGAGGATCTTGGCAGTGATCTCTTGACCTGCAGTGACCACCTCAGAAGGATGGCGAACGCGGCGCCATGCCATGTCGGTGATGTGCAACAGGCCGTCGATGCCGCCCAGGTCCACAAATGCGCCGTACTCGGTGATGTTTTTCACCACACCGTGCACCACGGAACCTTCTTTCAGGGTCGCCATCAGGTTGGCGCGCTCGGCACCCATCGATGCTTCCACCACAGCTCGGCGTGACAACACGACGTTGTTGCGCTTGCGGTCGAGCTTGATGACCTTGAATTCCATGGTCTTGTTCTCGTAGGGAGACAAGTCTTTGGTAGGGCGGGTGTCCACCAGGGAGCCGGGCAGGAAAGCGCGGATGCCGTTGACCAACACGGTCAAACCACCCTTGACTTTGCCGCTGGTGGTGCCGGTCACAAATTCGCCGGATTCCAGCGATTTTTCCAAGGACATCCACGAAGCCAGGCGCTTGGCGGTGTCACGGCTGACGATGGTGTCGCCGTAGCCGTTTTCCATGGCCACGATGGCCACGGAGACAAATTCACCTACTTGAACTTCGAGTTCGCCTTTGTCGCTCTTGAACTCGGACAGGGGCACATAGGCCTCGGACTTCAGTCCGGCGTTGACCACAACAAAGTTGTGCTCGATGCGGATGACTTCAGCGGTGACAACTTCACCGATGCGGGTTTCAGAGGCTTTTTGTGACTCTTCAAATAGGGCTGCGAAAGATTCAGACATGCTGTGTGCGGAAAAAAACCGCGGGGTTAAGTTGTTGAACCCCAAGACCATGCGCATGCAGCGCGAAGGGAGCCTTGGGGGCCTTGCAAAGGCATCAAGTGCCTTTGGCTTCTAACGCCAGACTCTCAAACGGCGGTTGCTGTTTAAAAAGGCTGCTTGCTTTGCCACCAATCCAACACCAGGTTCACAGACGATTCGACCGTGAGTTCGGAGTTGTCTAGCAGTTGGGCATCTTGTGCGGGCTTCAGAGGCGCCACGGCACGCTGGGTGTCCCGGGCGTCGCGTGCTTCCAGATCCGCGCAAAGAGTGTCGAGTGTAGCCGAAATTCCCTTTGAAATCAATTGCTTATAGCGTCTTTGCGCGCGGCAGGCGGCGCTGGCTGTCAGAAACACCTTGAGCGTGGCCTGCGGAAAGATCACCGTGCCCATGTCGCGCCCGTCAGCGACCAAGCCTGGCAGCTTGCGAAAACTGTGCTGCAAGTCCACCAGCGCAGCGCGCACCGGCGCCAAAGCCGACACGGCAGACGCGTTCATGCCCGCTTGCTCGGTGCGGATGGCCTCGCTGATGTCTTCGCTGCCCAGCCAGACCTTGTCGCCGTCAAATCGAATCGCCAGTCGCCCTGCCAGAGTGGCGATGGCGTCGGCATGGGCTTCGTCGAGCTTCAAGCCTGCCTGCAATGCCGCGTACGCGGTAATGCGGTACAGCGCGCCGGAGTCCAGGAAGTGGTAGCCCAGATGCGCTGCCAGCTGGCTGGCCAGCGTGCCTTTGCCCGACGCGGTAGGGCCATCGACGCACAGCACCGGAATCGCGTCCGGTGCGGTCTGTGCCACGGCAAACAGGGCTTCAAAGTAGTCCGGGAAGGTCTTGGCAACGCACTTGGGATCTTCAATGCGCACCGGCACCCGGGCGGGGTTGAAGGCCGCGAGCGAGAAACACATGGCAACGCGGTGGTCGTCGTAGGTGTGGATGGTGGCGGCTTTCCAGCCATCGGCGGGCAGGGGATGCACACGCAACCAGTCCGGGCCTTCTTCCACTTCGGCGCCGAGTTTGCGCAGTTCGGTGGCCATGGCGGCAATGCGGTCGGTTTCTTTGACGCGCCAGCTGGCAATGTTGCGCAGCTCGCTGGGGCCGTCGGCATACAGCGCCATCACTGCCAGCGTCATCGCCGCATCCGGGATGTGGTTGAAGTCGCCGTGGATGGCGCGCAGCGGCCAATGCCCACGAGAGATGTGCAGCCAGTTGGGCCCTTGGTCCACGACGGCGCCCATGGCCTGCGCTGCTTCGACAAAGCGGATGTCGCCTTGAATGGACGCGGCGCCCACGCCTTCAATGCGAATGCCTGCCCCGAGCGTAATGGCGCCCAGGCCAATAAAGTAACTGGCCGAGGACGCGTCCGCTTCTACATGGATGCTGCCGGGTGAGCGGTAGTGGCTGCCTTTGGGAATCACAAAGGCACCCGCGCCGCTGCTGCGCACGGCAATGCCATAACGCGCCAGCAAATTGAGCGTGATGTCGATATAGGGTTTGCTGATCAGCTCACCCACCACTTCGATGGTGATGTCCTGGTCTTTTGCGACCAGCGGTAGCGCCATCAGCAAGGCCGTCAAAAATTGGCTCGACACATCACCTCGCACCCGGATCGGCGCTTGCAATTGCAGCGTCGGCTTGCCAATGCGCAGAGGCGGGTAGCCCTCCTGGCCCAGGTAGTCGACGTCGCAACCCAGCAGGCGCAATGCGTCCACCAAGTCGCCAATGGGGCGCTCGTGCATGCGGGCCACGCCCGAGAGCGTGAAGTCGCCGCCCAGCACGGCCAGCGCGGCAGTCAGCGGGCGCATGGCGGTACCCGCATTGCCCATGAAAAAGGCAATGGGCGCTTGCTGCTGCACCCTGCCACCCAGGCCGGTGATCTGCACCGTGTTCGCCTGCACCTCCACGCCACAGCCGAGCTGCCGCAAGGCCTGCAGCATCACCCGCGTGTCGTCGGAGTCCAGCAAGTCGTGCACGACGGTCGTGCCTTCGCACAGGGCCGAGAGCAAGAGCACCCGGTTCGAAATGCTTTTGGAGCCGGGCAGGGCCACCGTGCCTGCGGCGGATTGCAGTGGGGGGAGGTCGAGGAATGCGGTGGAAAACATCAGTGGTCTGCGTCTGCGCCCAAGTGCCAGGCCTTGCGGGCGGTGCTGGCTTGGGTGATAAGGAATTGAATGCCGGAGGCGTCTGCTTGGGCTACCGCCTGCTGCAGCGCCGTCAAACTGGCCGAGAAGTGGCTGATTTGTGCAAGCACTTCGTCGCGGTTGGCCAGAAAAACATCGCGCCATACGGCAGGGTCGCTGGCGGCAATGCGGGTGAAGTCGCGAAAGCCAGGGCCTGCCAATGACAAGAGCTCGGACGAATTGGCATGGCCGCTGATGCTGTTCATCATGGCGAATGCCAAGAGGTGGGGCAGGTGGCTGACGGCTGCAAATGCGGCGTCATGGGCCGAAGCGGACATGTGGCGCACCCGGCCGCCCAAAGCACGCCACACAGCGTCTGCCTGGGCCAAGGGGGTGGCACCCGTGGACGCGCTCGGCGTCAGGATCACCTGGCAACCGGCATACAGCGCCGCGTCCGCATGCTCAACGCCCGCGACTTCTTTGCCTGCAATCGGGTGCGCGGGGACGAAGCTGGCAATGGACGCCCCCAGCGCACGCTGGGCTGCAGCGACGACATCGCATTTGGTCGACCCGACGTCCATGACCAAGGTGGTGGGCGAGAGTGCACCCGCCAGAGCCGCCAAGGTGCTCTCTGTGGCGGCCACCGGCACCGCCACCAACACCACATCGGAACCTTGGGCCGCCTCTGCCACGCTGCCTGCCACGGCGTCCACCACACCCATGGACAGGGCGCGCTCCCGGGTGGCTGCGGATGGGCTGAAACCGACCACACGCCCCACCAGACCGGCGCGCTTGAGCGCCAGGGCAAACGAGCCGCCCATCAGACCGCAGCCCACCAGGCCGAGTTGTTGAAACATCACGCCCTCAGCCCCCTAGTCAGCCAAGGGGTAGGTGCCCAGCACTTTGTAAAAAGCGCAAAGCTGTTGCAAGTCCTGCAGCGCCGCATGCACATGGGGCTGCGAGGGGTGGCCTTGCAAATCAATGTAGAAGAAATACTCCCATTGGCCCGAGCGGGCAGGGCGGGACTCAAACCGTGTCATGGACACACCATGCTGCTTGAGTGGCACCAGCATGTCGTGCACCGCGCCAGGGCGGTTGGGCACCGACACCACCAGGCTGGTGCAGTCGCGTCCACTGGCGCCGGGAGCGGGCAGCGTGTCTGGCAAGCAGGCCACCACAAAGCGGGTGCGGTTGAAGGCATCGTCCTGGAT
>CANBQX010000177.1 GCA_947371775.1 Comamonadaceae bacterium | reverse complement strand
CGGGGGATGTCATCCCAAGTACTGTTCGGCTTTCACGCCGTGGGCGTTCGCCTGAAAACTGCTCCCCGCTCCATCGTTGAAATTTATTTCGAGCCCACGCGCCGCGATGCGCGCATGCGCCAATTTTTGGAAAAAGTGCAGGAAGCGGGCGTGCGGCTGATTGAGGCCGATGGCATGCGCTTGGCAAAACTGTGCGGCGGCCATGGCCACCAAGGCGTGGTCGCCCGGGTGCAGGCACTCACGCAAGTGCATTCCCTGGATGAACTGCTCGAAGGATTAGAAGCTTCGCAGCTCGCGCTGCCACCAGAGCAGCGCGTGAACCCGCTGATTTTGGTGCTTGATGGTGTGACCGATCCGCACAATTTGGGCGCCTGCCTGCGGGTGGCCGATGGGGCGGGCGCGCATGCGGTCATCGCCCCCAAAGACCATGCGGCGGGCATCAATGCCACGGTGGCCAAAGTAGCCAGTGGTGCCGCTGAGACCGTACCGTATTTCATGGTGACTAACCTGGCGCGCACGCTGACGGAGCTCAAGGAGCGCAATATCTGGGTCATAGGCACCAGTGACATGGCAACGCAGACGCTGTACCAGGTGGACCTCACGGGGCCTGTGGCATTGGTGCTGGGTGCCGAGGGCGATGGCATGCGCCAACTCACGGCCAAAACATGCGACCAACTGGTGAGTATTCCGATGCTGGGTGCGGTAGAGAGTTTGAACGTCTCGGTGGCCAGTGGCGTATGCCTTTACGAGGCGGTGCGTCAGCGCAGCAAGAAGTAAGGGCTCACACCCAGCCCATCAGCCCGGCCATGGCGCCCGCGCCCAGCATCCACAGCAGGTGGATGCGGCCCTGCCAGACAATGAAGGCGCTGGCGGCTGTCAGCACATAAGCCCCCGGCGCGTCCCGCACGCTGCCATGGGCGCTTCCTAAAATCCAGCCCGTTGAGACCAACAGGGCGACCACGATAGGTGCCATGCCAAGCTTGAAAGCGCGTACCGTGGGCCGGTTGCGATTTTTCTGGCCCCAGCGCGCGGCGAAAAACGTCAGCGTGGTGCTGGGCAACAAGATGCCCATCATCGCTACAAAGACGCAGCCGCTTGCCAGCCACCAAGCCCAGGGTCCAGCCGCAGGGCCTCCGGCTGCATTCATGCCCACGGTCCAACCCAACACCGCCACAAACAACAAATTCGGCCCCGGCGCTGCCTGCGCCAGCGCGATGGAGTTGCTGAACTGGCTCTCGCTCAGCCAGGCCTGTTGATTGACCAGAAAGCGGTGCATTTCCGGCACCGTGGTGATAGCGCCGCCCACCGACAGCAGCGACAGCGCCACGAAGTGAAAAAAAAGAGTCGCCAACTCGGGCCATCCCCAGGGGCTCATGGGCTGGACTCCTTCGCCTGTTTGACCAGACACACATAGGCCCACAAGGTCGCTGGAACGCCCAGTCCCAGCAGCACCGCAATCAGCGGAATCCGCAGCATGGCAATGGCGATGAAGGTCACGAAGCTGAACACGGCGCAGGCAGCCACGCCCATCGCGTTGGTGCGCAAGGCGGCGATCAGCTTGAAGCCCGTGCCCGCGATGAGTCCCGCAGATACTGCACTCATGCCCCGCAGCGCGCCTTGGACCATGCTTTGGTCTGCGACCCCTGCGAGTGCCACGGTCAGCGCCAGCACTATCGCCAGGGGGAACGCGAGCATGCCCGCCAAGGCCGCCAGCGCTCCGCGCCAGCCGAAGTAGCGGTCGCCAATAATGAGTGACAGGTTGACCACATTGGCGCCAGGCATGATCTGGGCCACCGCCCAGTCTTCGACGAATTCTTCCGGCGTCAGCCACTGCCTTTTGTCAACGAGTTCACGCTGCACCACGGCCAAGACACCACCAAAGCCCTGCAATGCCAGCCATGAAAACGCCCAAAAAAGCCCGCGGACCGATGCCGGGCGAGGCCTCGTCGGGGCGGTCATACGGTGCGGATTACGCCGGGCTGCACTGCAAGGTGTGACGTGCGGGCTCCACGATGGCTTTCTCCGCCTGGTAGTCGGACGTCAGCACCCGCATCAGCAAAAAGCCAGTGCCGGACGGACTGACCACGACCTCGGAACCGGGTGGCGGTGCCTTGTGTTGTGGGTCGCCCCCTGCGGCCACCAGCCACAAGTCCACGGGGCGGCCTTGGGCCTGGCGGTCATTGCGCACGAAAAAGTTGTCGCTGTTGGCGGCATACAAGGCAATCGACCAGTAATTTTTGAGCTGCGGTGCCGCCTGCACACGCACAGGGCCCTGGCGCAAATCGTAGGCACAGACCGAGTACAGCATGTCGGGGCTGGGCATGACCACCGAGCGTGACTTGGCCGTCACGGCATCGGGAAACGCCGCCTGGTTGTGCATGTTCATGTTTTGGGCCACCGGACCGTGCATCAGGATTTGCATGATGACGCGCGGTGCCGCCCAAATGGTCAGCAGGTGTGCCAAGACCACCGTGACGGTGAGGGTCAGCACGCGGTAAAACCACAGGCGCTGGTGTTCGCTGAAATTTTTCATGCGCAGTCCCCGATTTTTTGTACCGACGGCGCCGTCAGGCTCTGGGGTGCAGCCTGCAATGCGGGGTCAGGGTTGTAAAGGCGAAGGGTCAGCACTACGGCGCGCTGGCCGGGTGTGGGCAGCCAGTAGGTTCCGGGCTGCTCGCTCGGGCCGATGGTCAGCGCAAATGCACCCGAGGCGTCGAGCTGGGCGGTACTGCCATTGAGGCTGTAGTGGGCGTTGGGCGCATCGAACAAAAACAAATCATCGGCATAGGCGGTAACACTCCACCAGCGCGCCTGAGGGGGCACACCGCTGATGCGGTAATTGCACTGCGAGCGAAGCGCGTGGCCGGCATCGTCGCGGGTCGCCACGAAATACATGGTCTCATCGCGCCCCAAAGCCAGCAGGGCGTTCAGGGCAATGGTGGCCCGGGTGTACATGCCGGCGTCCTTGCTGCCAGCTTGCAGATTGGTGCTCCAGACCCCAACCTCTACCGAGGGATTGAGCCAAGGGGCTTTCTTCAGCACGACGACGGCCGAGCCCATGCCCACAACCACCGCCCCCAGGTACAGCAGGCTGCCGATCAAAATGCGCTTGGCGCGCACGCTCCAGTGGGTTTTGGTGCTCATGGTGTGGTGAGCTCCGTGGCGGCAAGGGCGGCAGCACGGGCGGCCCGGGCCAAGGGCATCCAGTGCAGCAAACCAAACAGCAGGGACAAAACAATGCTTTTTGCCAGCGAGCCGGTGTAGGTCTTGACGTATTTGAATGCCAATGCGCACTCCAAGGCATGCACGGCGAGCAAGGCGACGGCCAGTTTTTGAATCACCGGGGTCGCCTCCATCGGCAAGGGCACAAAAAGGCTTGCAAGAGCCAATGCATAGGTGACGATCAAGAGGGCGCGGGTCAGTGTGTTGATCATGGGCGTTGTGCGAAAGAAGAGAGGTGAATAGCGTAAGCGATGTGGCTTACATCAGGCGCTTTTTGTCGATGGCGCTGGAATTTGCCGGCAGGCTGAACAGCATGCCGTCTTCGCCCACCGTGATGGCGCCGGAGAAGTTTTTGGCGGCATCGCCGATAAACGCGGGGTAGGCGAAGCGGATGGGCAGCGGTGGCACGATGTGGTTGAAGACCAGCTGCTTGACCTTGGCTTCCTGTGCCTGGGTTGCGGCCTGCTCGGGTGTGGTGTGGTAGGTCAGAATGTCGCGCATCACATGCGCCAGGTTGCGCATGTTCTTGGTGTCGAACTCTGTCTCCAGCACTTTGACGAGCTTGGGTTGAAGCGCCTCGTGCACCAGCAAGTCGGCACCCTGGGCCGCGGCCACCAGCGAGGGGGTGGGCGTGGTGTCGCCACTGATGACCACGGAGCGGCCTTGGTAGTCGAAGCGGTAGCCCACTGCAGGCTCCACCGGCGCGTGGTTGACCCGAAAGGCGGTGATCTTCAAGCCCTTGTCCTCCAGCACCACCACGGTGTCGCCTTGGCCCACGGGAGGCAGCGCAAAGGCCATGCCTTTGCCACCGCTGCCACCTGAGGGCATGACGTGTTCGGTGTGGTGGGCGACGCGGTAGCCATAGTCAAGCGTATAGGCCGCACGCAATCCCTCCACGACTTTGTCGACGCCTGC
>CANBQX010000176.1 GCA_947371775.1 Comamonadaceae bacterium | reverse complement strand
GAAAGGGGGCAGCAAGGTAGCGACTTCGGCGACCAGACCACCGGCTCCTGCGACACACCCCGAGATGGATCGCTTGCATGGGCGCCTCCAGCCAGGTTTTTTTCTCTTACACCGGGTCGATAAGGACGTGACCGAGATTACTCCACCGTGACCGACTTCGCCAGGTTCCTGGGCTTGTCCACATCCGTCCCGCGCGCGCAGGCCGTGTGGTAGGCCAGCAGTTGCAAAGGCACGACGTGCAATATTGGTGAGAGCAGGCCGTAGTGTTCGGGCATGCGGATGACGTGGATGCCTTCGCTGCTCTCAATATGCGTGTCGGCATCGGCCAGCACAAACAGCACGCCACCGCGCGCGCGCACCTCGTGCATATTGCTTTTGAGCTTTTCCAGCAGAGCGTCGTTGGGCGCCACGGTGACGACCGGCATGGCGCTGGTGACCAGCGCCAGCGGGCCGTGTTTGAGTTCACCGGCGGCATAGGCCTCGGCGTGGATGTAGGTAATTTCTTTGAGCTTGAGCGCACCTTCCAACGCAATCGGGTAGTGCGTGCCCCGACCCAAAAAGAGCGCGTTTTCTTTGGACGCAAAGTCCTGCGCCCAGGCAATCACTTGCGGCTCCAAGGCCAGCACCGCCTGCAAGGCCGCAGGCAAGTGGCGCATGGCCTTGAGGTGCGCGGCCTCGTCCGCGTCGCTGAGCAAACCTTTGGTTTGGGCGAGTGCCAGCGTGAGTAAAAACAAGGCGGCCAGCTGGGTGGTAAAGGCCTTGGTGGACGCCACACCAATCTCGGTGCCTGCGCGGGTCACGTAGGCTAATCTGCATTCGCGCACCATGGCAGACGTGCCCACATTGCAAATCGTGAGCGTGTTGTGCATGCCCAGGCTTTGGGCGTGGCGCAGGGCCGCCAAGGTGTCGGCCGTCTCGCCCGACTGGCTCAGGGTGACCACCAGCGTGCGCGGGTCGGGCACCGAGTCGCGGTAGCGATATTCGCTGGCAATCTCGACCTGGCAGGGGATGTGGGCAATCGCCTCGATCCAGTACTTGGCCACGCAGCCGCTGTAGTAGCTGGTGCCACAGGCCAGGATCAACACGCGGTCTATGGCTTTGAAGACGCTGTAGGCGCCGTCACCAAACAGCTCGGGCGTGATGCCCGCTATGCCTTCGAGCGTGTCGGCAATGGCACGCGGCTGCTCAAAGATTTCTTTTTGCATGTAGTGGCGGTAGGGGCCCAGTTCGGCCGCGCCACTGTGCGCTTGCACGGTTTGCACGGTGCGGGTCACTGCGCGGCGCGCACGGTCTTCAATCCAGTATTTGCCCAGCTGGATATCCACCGCATCGCCCTCTTCGAGGTAGACGATCTGGTCGGTGACACCGGCCAGGGCCATGGCGTCGCTGGCCAAAAAGGTTTCGCTGTGGTCTTTGCCCACGCCCAAAATCAAGGGTGAGCCCGCGCGCGCGCCCACCACCCGGTGCGGCTCGTCTTTGTGGAACACGGCCACCGCATAGGCCCCGTGCAATTGGTCGAGTGCAGCTTTGACGGCGTCAAACAAATCGCCCTGGTACAGGCTGTCCACCAGGTGGGCAATGACTTCGGTGTCGGTCTGGCTCACAAACACATAGCCTTTGGCCTGCAAGGCGGCGCGCAGGGCGTCGTGGTTTTCAATGATGCCGTTGTGCACCAAACCCACGCGGGGGGCGCTGTCGGTGCCGCTGGCGTGCGGCCCGTGACTGAAGTGGGGATGGGCATTGCGCACCGCAGGAGCGCCATGGGTCGCCCAGCGGGTGTGGGCGATGCCAGTGCCGCCTTCGATATGGTCGGTCTGCACCTGCGCCATCAGCTCCGAGACACGGTCCGTGCTGCGCGCGCGGCGCAAGCCACCTTGGGGCTGGCCCAGGCTGGCGGCATGCACCGCAACGCCGCAGGAGTCATAGCCCCGGTATTCCAGGCGCTGCAGGCCCTGCACCAGGATGGGAACAATGTTGCGGGTAGAAACGGCGCCGACGATGCCACACATAAAGAGCCTCCACAGGGGTTGATGCCGCGCAGTGTAGGCACAGTCTCAAGAAATAAATGAATAAAATATGTTTTCTATTGCAATAATATTGCGTTAAATCAATGCAATGAAATTATGAATCATCTATGATTATTTTATGGAACAAAATTATCTTGACTCGATAGATCTCAAGCTGCTGGACGCTTTGCAGCACGACGCATCGCGCAGCAACCTGGCCTTGGCCGAGCAGCTGCACCTCACGCCCCCCACCTGCCTGCGCCGGGTCAAGCGACTGCAAGACGAAGGCTGGATTGAGCGCCAGGTGGCCGTGCTCAATGCCGACCGCATCGCCGCCCTGCAAGGCCATGGACTGAGCGCCTTGGTTGAAGTCACGCTGGACCGCCAGGGGGCAGAGCACCTTGATGCCTTTGAAGCGCGCGCCGTGGCAGACGTGGCTGTCCAGCAATGCTGGCGTGTGTCGCCGGGGCCGGACTTCGTGCTCGTCATTCAGACGCGTGACATGCCCGACTACCTGGCCACCACCGCGCGATTGCTGACGCAAGACGCCAATGTGCGCAATGTGAAAGCGTTTTTTGCCACCAAGCGCGCCAAGTTCAGCTCCACCTGGCCGCTGGGCGCCGCGGGCTGAGCGCCCAGCAGTACCAGCGCTTCTCTTTATTTTTTGGTCTTGACCGGCCGCGCCCAGTTCGCCAGGGTGACTTGCTTGCCACGGGCCACGCCCAGCGCACCCGCGGGTACATCTTTGGTAATGGTCGAGCCGCCGCCTATGGTGGCGCCCTCACCCAAAGTGACGGGTGCGACCAGCACGCAGTTGCTGCCCACATGCACATCGGCCTCAATCACCGTGCGGTGCTTGTTGGCGCCGTCGTAGTTGGCGGTGATGCTGCCCGCGCCATAGTTGACCCGCGCGCCCACCGTGGCGTCGCCCAAGTAGGCCAGGTGGTTGGCCTTGGCGCCCTCGGCCAGGGTGGAATTTTTGACTTCCACAAAGTTGCCGATGTGCACGTTCGCACCCAACTGCGCGCCGGGGCGCAGACGGGCAAAGGGCCCGACCAAGGCGCCCTCGCCCACCGTGACGCCCTGGGCGCCGCCGTCGATGTGGGTGAAGGGATGGATCACCGCACCGGCCGCAATGCTGCAGTTGGCAATCACGCAGTGGGCTCCTATGGTCACGCCGTCCGCCAGAGTCACATCACCCTCAAACACGCAGTTCACGTCGATTTCGACGTCGGCTCCGCACACCAAATGGCCGCGCACGTCGAGCCGCGCAGGGTCGGCCAGACGCACGCCTGCTTCCATCAGCGCCAGCGCCTGGCGGTGCTGGTAACTGCGCTCCAGCTCGGCGAGTTGCAGGGGGCTGTTGATGCCTGCGACCTGCACGGCGTCGGTGGTTTTTTGCGCCAGCACCGTGACGCCGTCTTGCACCGCGAATTTCACAATGTCGGTGAGGTAGTACTCGCCTTGGGCGTTGCGGTTGTCCAAGCGCGCCAACCAGGCTTTGAGCAATACGGCGGGCACGGCCATGATGCCGCTGTAGATTTCGGTGATGGCGCGTTGCTCGGCGTTGGCGTCCTTGTGCTCCACGATGGATTGCACTGCGTCGCCTGCGCGCACCACGCGCCCGTAGCCTGTGGGGTCGGCCAAATCAATGGTGAGCAATGCCAGGTGCTTGCCCGCACACACCTCAATCAAGGCTTGCAAGGTAGAGGCTTGGGTCAAGGGCACGTCGCCCGAGAGCACCACCACCACGCCGTCGTCCGCCAGCACCGGCACCGCTTGCTGCACCGCGTGGCCGGTGCCGAGCTGGGGCTCCTGGCGCACAAATTCAAGTTGCAAGGCACCTCCTTGTCCTGCCAGTGCGGCCTCCACCGCTTCGGCGCCATGGCCGGTAATCACCACCGCCGAGCGGGCCTGCAGCTGCTGCGCGGTGGCAAGCACATGCAAAACCAGCGGTTTGTGGGCCAGGCGCTGCAGCACTTTGGGCAGGCGGCTTTTCATGCGCGTGCCCTTGCCGGCCGCCATGATGACCACGTCCACGGGCGGGGCAAGTGCGCCAGAGGACGCAGGGGATGGGGAGGGCTGAAATAGACTCACAGGCATGTCTCTCATATTGAACGGTGCACCCGCTGCAGGCG
>CANBQX010000175.1 GCA_947371775.1 Comamonadaceae bacterium | reverse complement strand
GCGAGACCGTGTTTTTCTACACCCGCGACTCAGCGGCACTGATTCAGGCGCTGCATGCTTACCCCCAGCTGCGCACCTTGCACCGCCCTGCCAACCTGGAAGACTTGTTTTTGAAATTGACCGGACGCCAGATCCGTGAGGACGCCTGAAATGAACACCCCCACCACCCTGGCCGCTGGCCCCACGCCCCGCACGCTCAGCCGCTGGCGCGCGCCCGAGCTCACGCTGCGCTTTTGGCCGGTGTTTTTGCGCAATCTGCTGGTCTGGCGCAAGCTGGCCATCCCCAGCCTCTTGGGCAATATTGCCGAGCCCTTGATGTGGCTGGTCGCCTTTGGCTACGGCATGGGCGCGCTGGTCGGCAAAATCACGGTGGACGGCCAGCCCGTGCCCTACATCTTGTTTCTGGCCAGCGGCTCGATTTGCATGAGCGCCATGCAGGCAGCGTCGTTTGAGGCCTTGTACTCGGCGTTTTCACGCATGCATGTGCAAAAGACCTGGGACGGCATCATGAACGCGCCGGTGGGCCTGGACGATATTGTGCTGGCCGAAATGCTGTGGGCTGCCTTTAAGGCACTGTTTACCGTGACGGCAATTTTGGGCGTCATGCTGGCCCTGAACATCAGCCACAGCCCCAAGATGCTGCTGGCCTGGCCGATCTTGCTGGGCGTGGGCATCACCTTCAGCTCCATGGCGCTGGTGTTCAACGCTATGGCCAAGGGCTATGACTTTTTCACCTACTACTTCACCTTGTTTTTGACGCCGACCATGTTTTTGAGCGGGGTCTTTTTTCCGCTGGATCAGCTGCCCTCGGCGGTGCGGGTGGTGGCGGACTGGCTGCCTTTGTCCAACGCCGTGGCGCTGGTGCGCCCTTTGTTCATGGACCAGTGGCCCCGCGACGTGCTGCACCACGGCAGCGTGCTGCTGGCCTACGCCGTGGTGTCGTTTTGGGTGGCGCTGGCGCTCACCCGCAAGCGCTTCGGCCAGTAAGGTTTACCAGCCCCGATTCAAGCGCTCGCGGCTGACCCAGGTGGCGTGAAATCCGTTGGGCACCCGCTGCGGGAGCGCAATGCGTGCGACCGGCCCTTGGGCCACGTCATGGGCGTCAAACACGGTGGCGTAGGACCGCGCTGCCAGGTCGTCCCACATGAACCCGACCAGGTAGCCATCGTCCTCGGCCACCGCCTGGTCTTTGGGCGCAAAGCTGTGTTCGCTGAACCACTTGTGCATACCGCCGTGGTAGCTGGTGCAACTGCCCTGCTGCAAATCGTGGCGGGCGATGCCACAAAAGCGCGGCTCTTCAGGCCCTTGCCCGTTGGCCATCAGGGTGTTCCAGGAGTAACGGGTGCGTTCGCCCAAGTAGGCGCTGTTGATGATGGGGAACTCCTGGTTCAGCACATCGTCCAGCACCCGCTCGCGGGTTTGGCCGGTGCGCAAGTTGAAGCGCCATTCATAAAACATGCAGTCCTGGCCCAGTTGGGCAATCAAGCGGGGCAAGCGGCTGGCGTCCAACTGCCCGCGCGCATCCAACTGTGGTTTGAAAGGCGTGCCGGTCATCACGATCTCGGTGCCGCCCTGGCCATCGTCTTCTTCCCAGGCGTTAGACACGTGGTACATGTAGGCAGGTGCTGCTTCAAACCAGCGAATGTCGGCCGCCGTGCCATGGCGCGGAATCACGCCAAAGCGCGAGGGCAGGTCGGGGTAGAAGCTCACTTTGTGCCGCCCGGCGGCCGCCGCCTCAGGGTCTTGGAACAAGGGCAAGTCGTGCAACACGCTGTAGTTGCGGGTCACCGCCATGTCATGCGGCAGGCGCGCACCCGGCAGCGCAACAGGCACCAGGGTTGTGAGCACACCGGTTTTGTCGAGCACGCCGTAGTGCATATAGGGCGGCTCTTTGCCGTAGCAAAAAAAGATGAACCCGCCGGTGCGCTCATCCACCTTGGAGTGGGCCGAGATGTGCAGGCCCGCCAGGCGCGGATCCATGGCCAGGGTGCCGGTGGTGTGCAGATCGGACGGCCTCACACGGTGCACCTCGCCCCCCAGGTACCACATGGCCAGCAGCTCGCCGGCAAAAAACTTGACGTCGGTGTTGGCCGTATTTTTGAGCGGCATGTCGGGCCGGTCACGGCGCGGCGGGTCTTTGATGCCTTGCCACAGCGCAGCGCCTGCAGCACGCTCCTCGTTCAGGCTTTGGGTGGCAATCCAGCGGTTCTGGTACTGCACCCGTCCGCCGTCAAAGCGCAGCGCATGCAGCATGCCGTCGCCATCAAACCAGTGGTAGCGGCCCGCAGCGGCAAATTGGCGGTTGGGGCCGTTGCGCACATGCATGCCGTGCAGGTCGCGCGGAATGTCGCCTTCGACCTCCGTCAGGTCCACGGTGATTTCGCGCTCCACGGGCGCAAAGCCACCCTGCAACACCGCTGTTTCGTCCATTCCCATGCAGCACCTCGCGCAAATATGTCGGTCTCAGGAGCTTAGGCCAGGCGTCCAGCGTTGACAATCAGGGCATGCACCATGCCTTTGAATCGCTCACCCCCGACGTCGTGCTGGACGCGCTGGAGTCTGTGGGCCTGCGCGGTGACGGGCGCCTGACCGCCCTCTCGTCCTACGAAAACCGGGTCTACCAGGTGCAGCTAGAAGACGGTGGCGCGGTCGTGGCCAAGTTTTACCGGCCCGAGCGTTGGAGCCAGGCGCAGATTCTGGAAGAGCACAGCTTTGCCCAGGAACTGATGGACGCCGAGATCCCCGTCATCGGCCCCCTGCACTTGCAAGGCGCCACGCTGCACCCCTTCGGCGGCTTTGACTTCAGCGTGAGCCCGCGCCGCGGGGGACGCCCCCCGGAGCTCGACGATGGCGAGGTGCTGGAGTGGATAGGCCGCTTTTTGGCCCGCATCCACAGCGTAGCTGCCAAGCGCAGCTTTGCCACCCGCCCGGCGCTGAACCTGGCCACCTTTGCCCAGGAACCCAAAGACTGGCTGCTGGGCCACGAGTTGGTGCCGCTGGACGTGCAATCGGCCTGGGCCCGCGCTTGCGACGAGGCCATGGCCCTGATTGCCCAGCACCCGGCCCTGACCGGCGAGGCGTCGCCGATCCGGCTCCTGCGCCTGCACGGCGACTGCCACCCTGGCAATATTTTGTGGACACCCACCGACGCCGTGGCCAGCGTCGGGCCAGGCCCCCACTTTGTGGACTTAGACGACGCCCGCACCGGCCCCGCCGTGCAAGACCTGTGGATGCTGCTCAGCGGCGACCGCAGCCAGCGCACCCGCCAGCTGGGCGCGCTGGTGGACGGCTACGAGCAGTTCCGCGAATTTGACCGCGAAGAATTGGCATTGATCGAGCCGCTACGCACCCTGCGCCTGATTCACTACAGCGCCTGGCTGGCGCGGCGCTGGAGCGACCCGACCTTTCCGGTCAACTTTCCCTGGTTTGGCTCCAGCGACTACTGGCAAGGCCAGGTGCAAATGCTGCAAGAGCAGTGCGAAGCCATGCAAGACAACCCGCTGGTGGTCTAGCCCATGAGCGCTGCCCTGCCCACCCTGAACCTGATTGGCGCCGGGCGCGTCGGGCAAACGCTGGCGCGCCTGTGGACGCAAGCGGGCGTATTTGCGGTACAGGACGTGCTAACCACCTCGACCGCCAGCGCGCAAGCGGCCTGCGATTTCATCGGTGCGGGCAAGCCGTCGAGTGGGATGGACCGCATGCGCGCCGCCGACCTGTGGCTGATTGCCACGACCGATGCCCGGATTGCCAGCGCTGCCGCCGCCTTGGCGCAGCAGGCGGTGGCGCTGGAATCGCCCAGGGGAACCACCGTGTTTCACTGCAGCGGCGCCTTGTCTGCGGCAGAGCTCGCGCCCTTGGCTGCGCTGGGCTGGCACACGGCAAGCGCCCATCCGATCCTGAGCTTTGCCAACCCGGACACCGCCTGCGCCCAGTTCGCCGGAACCCCTTGTGCGCTGGAAGGCAAGGCAGAGGCCTGCGGTCCATTGCAAGCCGCGTTTTCTGCCATTGGCGCGCAGTGCTTTGACGTGCGCAGCCAGGACAAACTGCTGTACCACGCGGGTGCGGTGTTTGCCACCAATTTTTTGCCGGTGCTGCAAGCCGTGGCCGAGGATGCCTGGCGTGCCAGCGGTGTGCCGCACGCCTTGCTGC
>CANBQX010000174.1 GCA_947371775.1 Comamonadaceae bacterium | reverse complement strand
CGGATCCATGGCTTCGCTGAAGGTGACGTTGACTGTTTTGTTGATGCAGACACCGGTGGCGGCTTCCAGCGGGTTGCTTCCCAACACGGTGGGCGCCACGGTGTCGCCTGTGGGGGCCGCTGCGGTGGTCCAAGCCCAGACGTAGTCGGCGGCCAGCACATTGCCTGCGAGGTCAGACACGCCGCCGCTGGCACCTTTGATCGTGGCGGTGTAGGAGGTGGAGGGCGTGAGGTTCACCGAGGGCGTAAAGACGATGGTGGTGGCACTCAGGGCGACGCCACCGGTCACCGCGTTGTTGCTCACACTCTCTTTTAATGCGAAGTTGCTTCCTGCCAAGCTGGCGGGATTCATGGCTTCGCTGAAGGTGGCACCGACTTTGGTGTTGACGGGCACGTTGACGGCACCATTGGCATTGAGCGTACTGATCACGGTGGGCGCTGTGGTGTCCGGCGTGGCCGATGTGCGAAAGCCCCATGTGAAATTGTTCGCCAGGGCCAGGCCCGTGGTGTCATGCGCCGCGCTGGTGATGGTGGCAGTGCAGTTGGTATTGGCGGGCAGGTTGGGCGTGGTGGGCAGCGTCAAGGTGGCCGTTTTGCTGGCAGCGGTGTAGTCCACCGTACCGCTAATGGCCGTGCCGGTGGGACAGGCCAGGGTGAAGCTTGTCAGCACGGTGGTGCGATCCATGGCTTTGCTGAAGGTGGCTGTTAGCACCTTGGTATTGAGCGCGACCGCCGTGGCTTGGGACAGGGGAACCACGGAAGTCACGGTGGGCGCGACCGGCGTGGCACTGGCGTCCAGACCGCCCAACAGAGGCGCCTGGCCACCACCACCACAGGCCGTTAGCAGCACCATGAGCGCGACCGAGGCCCTACGTGCCAAAGGGGTGTGGAGGATGGAAGAGATGTTCATGTCATGTCCTGTGGATTCAAGGGTGCAGGCACCTTGGCGGGAATAGGGGCTGATGGGGTGGAGTATTTCGACACAGCGCACAAACTTCGGTGCGCTAAGGCACATTGCCTGTGTGGCCCACCACACGGACGGGCGCGGCGCTCGCCCTTACAAGCACGGCATGTGTTTTTCTTCAGAGGCCAGCTTCACGACCGCAGCCGTGTTGTTGCTGGTGGGTGCGGCAAGTGTGCGGCGCACCCGCAGCCTGCGCGAGTGGCCCTATGCCTTGATTCCCCTGTGTTTTGCCATGCAGCAGTTGCTGGAAGGGGGGTTGTGGTTAAGCCTTGATCAGCCACAAGCCTGTTTCAGTGCGCAGCTCACTCTGGGGTATTCGGTTTTTTCGCAGGTGTTTTGGCCGGTTTACATACCGCTGGCGGTGTACTTGCTGGAGCCCGCAGGCCTGCGACGCCGGTTCATCGGCCTGGTTGGCTTGGGTGGCAGTATGGTGGGCGCCTATTTGGCCTGGTACATGGCCCAAATACCGGTGCTTGCCCAGGTGCGCGGAGGGCACATTGCTTATGTATTTCCGCATTTTCACCAGCCACTGGCCACGGCGCTGTACCTGTGTGCGGCGTGTGTAGCGCCCCTGGCGTCCCACTGGCGGCCAGTGCGCTGGTTTGGAATTTGTACCAGTCTGTCCCTGCTGGCCACCGCCTATTTCTATGCGCAATGGTTTATTTCGACCTGGTGCTTTTTTGCGTCCTGGTTGAGTGTTCTCGTCTGGCTCTATTTCGCCAAGCGCCCGCCGACCGCTCAGTCGGCGTGACGCGCGGGCCGGCGTCTTAGTCGCGGCTGTACGAGCGGGTCAGCAGACTGACCAGCGCCATCAGGGCAGCACCAGTGGCCGCCGCAATGAGCACCGATTTGACCGGGTCGTGGCGGATGGCGCTGCTGGCGTCCAGGCTGGTGTGGCGTGCTGCTTCGCGCAGTTGCACGCCGGCGTCATGGGCCCGCACCAAGCCGTGGTCCATGGCATGGCTGAGACCATTGAGGGCCTGGCTGGCAGCGTGTTGGGTGTTTGCAAGAGCGGTCTCTGCGGTTTGGATGGCTTTGTCTGCGCCGGAATGTTTGAGCATGGTTTTTCCTAAAAGGTTGAGGGAAGGTTTCCCGCTGCAAGGCTAGAGTGGTTCGCGCTCGCGGTCGGTGCGTTGACGCACTGCGCAGGCGTTAATGCGCGACGCAGGTTTGGGCCTGCAAACGGTGCAGTTGGGCTTCGAGCTGCACGATGCGCTGGAGGTAGTCCATCAGGATCACCACCACAAACAAGTCCAGGTCATAGTCGCGCCGCAAGATACCGGCGGTGCGCAAAGGTTCGATGTAGCTGATGGCAAAGTGCGGCTCCGCTTGGGCCTCCTCCAAAGGAGCCAAGGCGCCGTAGTCCATGAGCTCATGCAAGTCCGCCGCGCTCATGGCGCAGGCGATGCACAGCTCACTCAGGCACACGCTGTCGGCTTGGAGGGGGTCGATGTGCTGGAAGTTCATGGGGTGGTACCTGGTGGAAGAGGGCGGGGGTTGAAGGTCGAAATGCGCGCCAATGCTTCAAAGGCGCTTCGTTCTTGCGCGGTGAGGCTCACGGGAACCTCAATACGCACCAAGGCATACAAATCGCCGCGTGCTGTGGGGCTGCCCGGCTTGTTGGGCATGCCCCGGCCGCGCATACGGAGCTTTTTGCCGCTGCTGCTACCGGCGGGGACTGTCAGCATGAGTTCGCTTTCCAGGGTGGGAACTGAAACCTCGGCGCCCAAGGCGGCTTCCCAAGGTGAAAGCGGCAGATCAAAGTAAAGGTCTGTCAGGTCTTGCCGAAAGCGCGGGTGGGTTTGAAGACCGAGGTGCAGGAAAAAGTCGCCGTCGTCTGCGCCATAGAGTCCCGGGCCGCCCTTGCCGCGCAAACGCATTTGTTGTCCCGGCCACACCCCGGGTGGAATGCTTACCTCCAACTCCCGCCGCTCGCCTGCCATCGTCTGGATGAGGTGCAGACTGCAGCCTTGCAGGGCTTGTTCCAGGGTGATGTTGACGGTGTCTTGCAGGTCTTGGCCGCGCCGGGGAGCGCGTGCTCTGCCGCGGCTGGTGCCAAACGGATCGCCGCGCTGCAAATTGTCGAAGAAATCGGCGAAATCCATGTCCTCGCCGCGAGTCGTCTGGCTCTCACGCCAGCCAGGCGGGCCTTGGGGAGCAGAGTCCAGATCGGTGCCTTCTTTCAACGGGCCGAGGGCATCGTAGGCCGCGCGTTTTTCGGGATTTTTCAGCGTGGCATAGGCCGTTGCGGCATTTTTGAATTGCGCTTCGGCGTTTGCCGCCTTGGACACATCGGGGTGGTACTGGCGCGCCAGGGTGCGGTAGGCTTTTTTGATTTGCGCCAAATCCGCGTCTCTGGGAAGTCCCAGCGCAGCGTAGTAGTCGACGAATTTCATGCCTGACAGACGGTGATGTGAAGGCGCCACCGCCCCAGAGCGGCGACGCTTTCAAAAACGCGTTCAGTAGTAGTAGCGTGCGCCGAAGGTGGTGGAGCTGATGCGTTCGCTGCCCGTGGTGGGGTACTTCACAAAATGCTCGGCGTACTGCAGCGTGGCGCCCCAGTTGGCATTGATTTTGTACTCGCCGCCGACGCCGTACGCCCAGTCAAAGCCACGTTCGCTGCCCGCCAAATTGGCGTTGGCGGAATCGGTGGTGACGGTGGTGCGGCTGTAGGTGCTGCCCACTTTGCCCAAAAGGTTGAAGCTGTCGCCCAATGGCATGCGGCCTATCAGGCTCAGGTTGATGCCGTCCACTTTGCTGCTGCCGCCGTAGCGTGTGACCGAACCAAAATCGGCATACGACACTTCCACCCCGTAGTTGGTACCCACGAAATAGTTGCCCAAGGCCACGCCATAGGCTTGGCCTTGCTGCTGCCCCCCAAAGACGCCAAATGCGGTGATGGGACGCGACAGATCGGCGGTACCGGCGTTAAAAGCAAAGTAGGTCGGACCGAAGGTGGACGAAGACGAGCCCAGCGGGGTGTAGTTTTGGGCGTGCACTGCGGCGCTGGCCAACAGCAGACCCAGGGACAGTCCGGCAATGCGCAGTGCGGGCTGCGGGTTGCGGCGGGTGCTCATGGTGGATGGAGCGTGTGCTGAGCATGAATAGGACATGGTAATTGGCTTTCGATTGGGAAGCGGTTGATGATCAGTCCCTAATGTGGCGGGGTTCGTGTTTCATTTCTGTGCGTTGGTTCGCATAAATCGGCCCTATTTCAGT
>CANBQX010000173.1 GCA_947371775.1 Comamonadaceae bacterium | reverse complement strand
GGGAACATGATGACCCAGACACCGCGCGCCAGCAGCTCTTTGCCCTGCGACACCACCTTGGCAAACGCCTTGGCGCGCAAGCTGCGGTCGATGTGGATCATGTCCAGCCGCGCCATGGACCAACCGAAAAACGGCACATACAGCAGCTCTTTTTTGAACACATAGGCCAGCGGATGGGGCATGAGTGCTGGCAATAAAAAAGTCTCCAGCGTGGACTGGTGCTTGACCAGCAAAATCGCGCCGCTGTTTTTGCCCAACGGCAAGTGCTCCATGCCATTGACACGCACCTGAATGCCCAAAATAACTTTGGCGCCCCAAATCGCACAACGCAGCCAACCCGCTGCCACCGCCCACAAGCGGTCGCCGCGCACAAAAATCGAGATGATGATGAGCACGATGGCCCACGGAATCACCGTCAGCACCATCCACAGCATGTGCAATACCGAACGAACAAAAGACATCGGCGATTTACCTCGTGGAACGTAGAAGGGGCAAGCGTGTCTTAGCCCTGAGCGACCAAGTATTCGGCAAAAGCTGCCAAATCGGCATGGACCACAGTATGCGCCGGATATGTGGCAGGCAGGGGCTGATCGCGGTAGGCCGCGGCTTTGCCTGTCAACACTGCGTGCGGCACGCAACCGACAGCCTGCGCTGCCACCAGATCGCGCGCAGAGTCACCGACCGAGGGCATGCCAGCGAGCACCACGCCGTATCGCTCGGCGATTTGGGTGAACAGGCCCGGCGCTGGCTTGCGACAGCTGCACACCTCTTCGGGGGCGTGGGGGCAGTAAAAAACGGCGTCGACCCGACCGCCCACTGCGGCGAGCATGCGGTGCATCTTGGCGTGCATGGCGTTGAGTGCGGCCACATCAAACAGGCCCCGGCCCAAGCCCGACTGGTTGCTCGCGACCACCACATGCCAGCCGGCATGGTTGATGCGCGCAATGGCCTCGAGCGCGCCGGGCAGCGGCTCCCACTCCAGGGCCGTTTTGACATAGTCGTCCCGGTCCACGTTGATCGTGCCATCGCGGTCCAGGATGCACAGTTTCATGGCCGGGGTTTTGAGCATGCTTTAGGCCGCCAGCTTGGACAAATCGGCCACGCGGTTCATGGCCACATGCAGGCTTTGCAGCAAGCCCAGGCGGTTCAAGCGCAAGTCCAGCTGCTCGGCGTTGACCATCACGCCATCAAAAAACGCATCGACCGGCGTGCGCAGCACCGCCAGAATTTGCAGACTGACCGTGTAGTCACCGGCTTCAAATTCGGCATTGGCATGGGGCAGCACGGATTGCAATGCCGCATAGAGTTCTTTTTCTGCCGCTTCTTGCAAGAGCACCGGGCTGACGTGGGCGTCCACGGCGTCGGTCTTTTTCAAGATGTTGCCGATGCGTTTGTTGGCAGCAGCCAGTGCCGCACTTTCGGGCAGGGCGGCAAAGGCACGCACGGCGAGCAGGCGTTTGGGCACTTCGCCCAAGCGCTGCGGACGCAGGGCCAGCACGGCGTCGACTTCTTGTGCGCTGTAGCCCTGTTCGCGCAAGGTGCCCGCCAAGCGGTCGTACACAAAGTCGGCCAAGGCCTGGGTCGGGTCGCTGATCAAAGCGCCAAACGCAGGAACCGCCGCTTGCAGAGTGGCCGTCACGTCCAGCGCCAAGTCGCGCTCAATCAGCATGCGGATCAAGCCCAGCGCATGGCGGCGCAGGGCAAACGGGTCTTTGTCGCCAGTGGGCACGTTGCCGGTGCCGAACATGCCGACCAGCGTTTCCAGCTTGTCGGCCAAGGCGACCACCAGGCCCACCGGATTGCGCGGCAGGCTGTCACCGGCGAAGCGGGGTTTGTAGTGGTCTTCAATGGCCTGGGCGATGTCATCGGACAAGCCGTCGTGGCGCGCGTAGTAGCCGCCCATGGTGCCTTGCAGCTCGGGGAATTCGCCCACCATGTCTGTCAGCAAATCGGTCTTGGCCAAACGCGCAGCGTGCGCTGCTTGGTCTGCCAGCGCCTCACCGCCAAGTTGCTGACCGATGGCGCGGGCAATGGCGCAGACGCGCGCCATGCGGTCGCCCTGGCTGCCGAGCTTGTTGTGGTACACGACTTTGGACAGGCCTTCGACGCGGGACTCGAGCGTCTTTTTGCGGTCCTGGTTAAAGAAGAACTGCGCATCGGCCAAACGCGGGCGCACCACGCGCTCGTTGCCGTCGATCACCGCACTGGGGTCGGCGGGGCTGACGTTGCTCACGATCAAAAAGCGGTTGCTCAACTTGCCTGCTGCGTCGAGCAGCGGAAAGTATTTTTGGTTGGCCTTCATGGTCAGAATCAGGCACTCTTGCGGCACTTCGAGGAACTCTTTCTCAAAATGGCACACCAGCACATTCGGCCGCTCGACCAGGGCCGTGACTTCGTCCAACAAGGCATCGTCATCCACCGGCTGCGCGCCCAGGGCTTGGGCTGCGGCCTGGAGTTGGCGCGCAATGTCGGCGCGGCGCGCCTCGAAGCTGGCAATCACCGCACCGTCGCGCGCCAAGGTGGCAGCGTAGTCGTCAGCATGGCCCATCACCACGGGCGACTTGGCCGCTTCAAAGCGGTGGCCTTGCGTGCTGTTGCCCGCCTGCAAACCGAGCGCCGAAACCGGCACCACGCTGCTGCCGTGCAAAGCGACCAGGCCGTGGGCCGGACGCACAAAGCTCACCGTAGACCAGCCGGGCAATTCGCAGTCGCGCTCCAGCTGGTAGGTCATGACCTTTGGAATCGGCAGCTTGGCAATCGCCTCTGTCAGCGCTTTTTGCAGGCCCTCGGTCAGGGTCGCACCGCGCACATTGCTTTCCAAAAACAAGGCCTCGGCTTTGCCGTCCAGGGCGCGTTGGAGACCGGGCACCACAGACGCATCCGCGCCCAGACTTTGCAGCTTTTTCAGCAGCGCGGGTGTGGCAGCGCCTGCGGCGTCCAGGCCCACGGCCACGGGCATGAGTTTTTGCGACACGGCCTTGTCCGGCGCCTGTGTGGCAACCTCAGTGACATGCACCGCCAAGCGGCGCGGCGACGCGAAATCGGTGACGACCGCGTGGGCACTCGCCAGGCCTTGGGCCTTGAGGCTGTCGGCCAGCACGGACGCAAAGGCAAGGCCGAGTTTCTTCAGCGCCTTGGGTGGCAGCTCTTCCACCAACAATTCAACAAGCAGGTTCTGGGTAGTCATGTTCGGGTTTCCTGCCTTCAGGCTTCAACAGCTTTTTTGGGCATGTGCGCAATCCATTCGCGCGGTGCCATGGGGAAGCCCAGGCGCTCGCGGCTCTCGTAGTAGCACTGGGCCACGCCACGCGACAGGTTGCGGATGCGGCCCATGTAGGCGGCGCGTTCGGTCACGCTGATGGCGCCCCGCGCGTCGAGCAAATTGAAGCTGTGTGCTGCTTTGAGCACTTGCTCATAAGCGGGCAGCGCCAGCGCGACCTCGATCAAATGCTTGGCCTGCTTTTCGTGCGCGGTAAACGCGGTGAACAAAAAGTCGGTGTCGCTGTGCTCGAAGTTGTAGGTCGATTGCTCTACCTCGTTTTGTTTATAGACATCCCCATACGTCATGGTGTCCGTCCACTGCAAGTTGTAGACGTTGTCCACGCCCTGCAAATACATGGCCAGGCGTTCCAGGCCGTAGGTAATTTCGCCGGTCACGGGCTTGCAGTCAATGCCGCCGACCTGCTGGAAGTAGGTGAACTGCGTGACTTCCATGCCGTTGAGCCAGACTTCCCAGCCCAGGCCCCAGGCGCCCAGGGTGGGGTTTTCCCAATCGTCTTCGACGAAGCGGATATCGTTTTGCTTGAGGTCGAAGCCCAGCGCCTCGAGCGAGCCCAAATACAAGTCCAGGATGTTGGCGGGCGCGGGCTTCATGACCACCTGGTACTGGTAGTAGTGCTGCAGGCGGTTGGGGTTTTCGCCGTAGCGGCCGTCTTTGGGGCGGCGGCTGGGCTGCACATAGGCGGCCTTCCAGGGCTCCGGGCCAATGGCGCGCAAAAACGTAGCCGTGTGCGAGGTGCCGGCACCGACTTCCATGTCGTAAGGCTGCAAGAGCGCGCAGCCCTGGGCGTCCCAATAGGACTGGAGCGTCAAAATAATTTGCTGAAAGGTCTTCATGGGATGGGGCAAGTCAGTGGGCAGACCGCAACACGATCGGCGCGCTGCAACTGCGGGTGCGGACAGTCCGCGTTAACCCTTGATTTTACGGGGCAAAACCA
>CANBQX010000172.1 GCA_947371775.1 Comamonadaceae bacterium | reverse complement strand
TTTTCTCATTCCACTTTTTCATCGACTCACCTTTAACGCCCTGGAGCCTGCTATGACATCCATGAATTACAGCGACAAGATCCCCAACAACGTCAACCTGAGTGAAGACCGCACGCTGCAGCGCGCACTCGAACAGTGGCAGCCCAACTTTTTGAGCTGGTGGGACGATATGGGCCCCACGGGCAGCACCGAGTCCGAGATCTACTTGCGCACTGCCGTGAGCGTCGACCCCCAGGGCTGGGCGCAGTTTGGCCACGTCAAGATGCGTGACTACCGCTGGGGCGTGTTTTTGAACCCCGGCGAGGCCGACCGCAAAATCCATTTCGGCGACCACAAGGGCGAAGCCGCCTGGCAGGACGTGCCTGGTGAATACCGCGCCAACCTGCGCCGCATCATCGTCACGCAAGGCGACACCGAGCCGGCGTCGGTGGAGCAGCAGCGCCACCTGGGCCTGACCGCGCCCAGCATGTACGACCTGCGCAATTTGTACCAAATCAACGTGGAAGAAGGCCGTCACCTGTGGGCCATGGTCTACCTGCTGCACAAGCACTTTGGCCGTGACGGCCGCGAAGAAGGCGAGGCACTCCTGGAGCGCCGCAGCGGCCAGGAAAACAACCCCCGCATCCTGCAAGCATTCAACGAAGAAACGCCGGACTGGCTGAGCTTTTTCATGTTCACCTACTTCACCGACCGCGACGGCAAGTTCCAACTCTGCGCCTTGGCTGAAAGCAGCTTTGACCCCCTGGCGCGCACCACCAAGTTCATGCTGACCGAAGAGGCGCACCACATGTTTGTGGGTGAGTCCGGCATCAGCCGTGTCATTCAGCGCACCTGCGCCGCGATGAACGAGCTCAAGACCGACGATGTGCGCACCCTGCGCGCCGCAGGTGTGATTGACCTGCCCACGATCCAGCGATACCTGAACTTCCACTTCAGCGTGACCATCGATTTGTTTGGCGCTGACGAGTCCAGCAACGCAGCCACCTTTTATTCCACCGGCCTCAAAGGCCGTTATGAAGAAGGCAAACGCACCGACGACCATGTGCTCAAAAACCAGACCTACCGCGTACTGGCCGTGCAGGACGGCAACCTGGTGGAGCGCGAGGTGCCCATGCTCAACGCCCTGAACGAAGTGCTGCGCGACGACTACATCAAGGACTCCATTGGTGGTGTGGAGCGCTGGAACAAAGTCATCGACAAGGCGGGCATTCCCTTCCGCCTGAAAGTGCCGCACAAGGCCTTTCACCGCAATATCGGTGCACTCGCTGCAGCCAAAGTGTCGCCCGAGGGCCGTGTGGTCTCGCAGTCCGAATGGAACGCCCAGGTGGACAACTGGCTGCCCTCCGGTGGCGACCGCGCCTTTGTCGCCAGCCTCATGGGCCGCGTCGTAGAACCAGGCAAATTTGCCAACTGGATCGCCCCTCCGGTCATGGGCATCAACCGCCAAAGTGTGGATTTCGACTACGTGCGCTTTAATTAAGCCTGCCAAACTTGCCACCCCAGGAGCCTCCACGTGACAGCGCAGACGTCTGAATTGATACAGCAGCATCTCATTGACCCGGAGATCTGCATCCGCTGCAACACCTGCGAGGCCACCTGCCCGGTGGGTGCCATCACCCACGATTCGCGCAACTACGTGGTGGACGCCGAAAAGTGCAATTTGTGCATGGCCTGCATTGCGCCCTGCCCGACCGGCTCGATTGACAACTGGCGCACCATGCTGCGCAGCCAGGCCTACAGCCCCGAGGTGCAACTGCTGTGGGACGAACTGCCCGCACCCCTGCCACCGGAGCAACTGGTGCCTGTTGGCGAAGCAGCAGACGCGGTCGCCATGACCGTCACCGAGGCGGTGGCTGCGCCCAACTCGCTGGCCACTGCAGGCACGAGCGCCAGCGTGGCAGCGGGATCTACGCTTCCCCCCTGGTCGGCGGCACATGCCTACACCCAGTTGTATGGACCGAAAGCCGCACAAAAAAGCATTACCGCCACCGTGAGCGGCAACGTGCGGGTGACCGCCGTGGGGCGCGACTACGACACCCACCACATCGTGCTGGACTTTGGCAAGCTGCCGTTTCCGGTGCTGGAGGGCCAATCCATCGGCATCTTGCCGCCGGGCCTGGATGCCAACGGGCGCGCCCACCATGCGCGGCAGTATTCGGTTTCCAGCCCGCGCAATGGCGAACGACCGGGCTATAACAACCTCTCACTCACCGTGAAACGCGTGCTGGAAGACAGCCATGGCAAGGCGGTGCGCGGCGTGGCGTCCAACTACCTGTGCGACCTGGCAGTCGGCGACACGGTCGAGGTGGTCGGGCCTTTTGGCGCGTCCTTCCTGATGCCCAACCATCCGCGCTCCAAGATCGTGATGATTTGCACCGGCACCGGCAGCGCGCCCATGCGGGCCATGACCGAATGGCGGCGCAGATTGCGCAACGATGCCATGCGAAAGCAAGACCGAAGTGCCGCCGGGCAGCCCCAAGGCACTTCAGCCCCCCCGGGGGGCAGCGACCCGCGAAGCGGCGCAGCGTGGGGGTCACAGGACGATGGAGGTCGGCTCATGCTGTTTTTCGGCGCACGTACGCAAGAAGAACTGCCGTATTTCGGCCCGCTGCAGAATTTGCCGAAAGACTTTATCGACAGCAACTTTGCCTTCTCCCGTGCCACCGGTCAGCCCAAGCGCTATGTTCAAGACCTGATTCGCGACCGTGCGGCGGATGTGGCACCCCTGCTGGCCGACCCCGATTGCTACTTTTACGTTTGCGGCCTGAAAAGCATGGAAGAAGGCGTGGTGCTGGCACTGCGCGACGTGGCGCAAGGTGCGGGGCTGGACTGGTCCACCATTGCGGCGGACTTGCAACAACACGGGCGACTGCACCTGGAAACCTATTGATCGCGATGACTGACTTTTTGCCGCAGACCCTGCAGATCAGCCACCCGCGCCCCGGTGTGGCCTGCATCACCATGGCCCGCCCCAGTGTGTTCAACGCCTTTGACGAACTCATGATTGCCGAGCTGGATACGGCCTTTGCGCAAGCTAGCCGAGACGACCGCGTGCGCGTGATCGTGCTGGCGGGCGAGGGCAAGCACTTCAGCGCGGGCGCTGATTTGAAGTGGATGCAGCGTTCCAGCACGGCCAGCCAGGAATGGAACCTGGAGGACGCGCGGCGCTTTGCGGCCATGCTCGCGCGCATCCAAGCCTGCCCCAAACCCACGCTGGCCCGCATCCAAGGCAGCGCCTTGGGTGGCGGTGTCGGTCTGTGCTGCGCTTGCGACATGGCGATCGCCGCCGACAACGCGGTTTTCTCGGTGAGCGAAGCACGCTTTGGGATTTTGCCGGCCGTGATTTCGCCCTATCTGGTGGCCGCCGTGGGAAAACGCCAGGCACAGTTTTTGGCACTCACGGCCACCCGCATCGGGGCTGCGCAGGCGCTGGCCATAGGCATGGTGCAAGAGGTGAGCGCGCTGGACCAGCTCGACGCCGCTGTGGACGCCCGCCTGAATGAACTGCTGGCCGCCGCACCGGGTGCACAGCGCGAAATCAAACAACTTTTTTCTCAACTCACCCCAGGCGCTATGGACGAAGCCACCCGTGAACTGACTGCACAAACCATCAGCCGCGTGCGCGCCACGCCCGAGGCGCGCGCAGGCTTTGCCGCCTTTTTTGACAAACGCCCAGCCCCCTGGCTGAACACGCCATGACCGATCTGCGCAACGCCAAAGTGCTGGTGGTAGGCGCTGGCATCATGGGCGCAGGTATTGCCCAGGTGGCAGCGCAGGCGGGCCACACGGTGCAGCTGTTTGATGTGCGCGAAGGCGCAGCCCCGAGCGCGATCGACAAGCTGCGCAGCAGCCTGGCCACCCTGGTGGCCAAAGGCAAGATGCAAGCAGCGGATGTGGACGCCTTGCTCGGGCGTATCGCCCCTATTGCGAGCTTGCATGACGCGGCAAGTTGCACGCTGGTCGTGGAAGCCATCGTGGAGAACGTGGATGCCAAGCGCGCCCTGTGGCAGCAGTTAGAGGCCATCGTGGCCGACGACTGCGTGCTGGCCAGCAACACCTCTTCGATCTCTATCACCGCCATGGCGCAGGGCCTGCGTCTCCCGCAGCGCTTGGTAGGCATGCATTTTTTCAACCCCGTGCCGCTGATGAAGCTGGTCGAGGTGGTGTCAGGCCTGCATACGGCGCGCCCCGTTGCCGACGCGATATTTGCCTTGGCGCAGCACTGGGGCAAGGTGGCGGTGCATGCGCGTTCCACGCCGGGCTTTAT
>CANBQX010000171.1 GCA_947371775.1 Comamonadaceae bacterium | reverse complement strand
CCATGCCGACCAAAAACACCAAGCTCACGTCCACATCCGGAGGCGTTGCGGTGCTGGCTCTTGGCCTGTCATTGGCGATGGCATCCAAGCTGGGCCTGCAGGAGCTGTTCGGGAGAAGTTCAGATACGGTCCTGACTGCTACGGATCCGAACTGGTTTGTAGGTGCGCTGGCTTTGCTGGCACTTTTCCAACTGCTGCGCTATGCCCAAACCCACGCGCGGTCCAGCCTGGCGTGTGGGGCTGCGGCGTGCCTGGGAATTTGGATTTTTCGCGATGGCAACGCGGCTCCAATGGCGGCGGTTCATAGTTCTTACTTTGGGCTTCATGGGCTGCAACTCCTGTTCAGTGTGGTCTTGATCGGCATTGCTGGGTGGTTGGAACAGGCCGACCGACACAAAGTGAAGGTACTGCAGGAGGCACAGGCTGCTCAGATTCAGCATTTGCACCAATCAATGGAACGGCTTCAGTCTTCACAGTCCGCACTGGAGGCCAAGCTATTGCAGCGTACCCAGGACCTGCACCTGGCTTTGGCACAACTTGAAGCAGCGAGCGCACTGGATGCACTCACTGGCGTTGCCAACCGCAAACGTTTTGACGAGGTGCTCCAAATGGAATGGGGACGTGCCGCACGCTCGCGCAAGGCGTTGTCAATTGCTTTGATCGATGTGGATTGGTTGTCCAACTTCAACGCGCATTACGGCCACGACAAGGGGGATGTGTACCTCTGCAGGATGGTTCAGGTCTTACAAAGTGGCGTGATGCGCAGCGGCGATTTGATTGCACGCTACCGCGGTGGGTGCTTCGCGCTGCTGGCGCCCGATACGGATGCCAGCGGCATGCTGTCGATTGCGAACTACCTGTGTCAAGAAGTGTTGGAACTGAACCTTCCACACAAGGACTCGCCATTGGGTCGCATTTCCATCAGTGTCGGCCTTGCCACCTCCCTCAAGCCCGAAGCGCGCAAAGCAGAGGCCCTGCTCATTCGGGCCCAAGCGGCATTGGCACTCGCCAAATCACAAGGGCGCAATCAAGTCGTTGCAGGCTAGCTGGTTTCCCCTTGCGACTGTCAGTCCACGCTGGCGCCCGAGACCTTGACGACCACCGCCCATTTCTTGATCTCCGCATCAATTAAGGCCGCAAACTCTTGCGGTGTGTTCCCACTGGGGATGGCACCTTGTGCCAGCAACTTTTCTTTGATGTCGGGCGAACTTAAGGCCTTGGCGCATTCTTGTTGCAGACGGTTGACGATGGCCGGGGGTGTGCCCGCAGGTGCCAACAAACCAAACCAGCTGGTGGCCTCAAAGCCCTTGAGCGGCGCGGCTTCCGCGATGGTGGGCACATCAGGCAAAGCGCCGGAGCGCTGCGCGCTGGTGACGGCAAAGGCTTTGAGCTTGCCTGCCTTGATAAACGCCATGGCCGAAGGCAGGTTGTCAAACATCACGTCCACCTGACCGGACAGCAGCCCCAGCAAGGCGGGTGCCGATCCGCCGTAGGGAATGTGCGTCATAAAAATGCCGTTGGAGGCCTTGAACAGCTCGCCCGCCAAGTGGATGGACGTGCCGCTGCCGCTGGACGCCATGTTCAGCGTGCCGGGGTGGCTGCGTGCGTAGCGGATGAAGTCCGGCACCGAGGCAATGCCCAGCGCCTTGGCGCGCTCGGTGTTCATGACCATCACGTTGGGCACACCGGCCACCAGCGTGATAGGCGCAAAGTCTTTTTGTGGGTCGTACGGAAGCTTGGCAAACAAAGACTTGTTGATACCGTGCGTGCCCACCGTACCCATGAGCAAGGTGTAGCCATCAGGGGCCGATTTGGCGACTTGCTCGGCACCGATGTTGCCCCCTGCTCCCGAGCGGTTTTCCACCACGAATGGCTGACCAAAAACACGGGTGAGCTCGGGCACCAGCGCCCGCGCCAGGATGTCCGTCGTGCCGCCGGGCGCAAAGGGCACGACGATCTTGACCGCTTTGCTGGGCCAGGCGCTTTGCGCCAAGCCGAGTCCAGGAACCGCGCTGATCAGACCGCCGGCAGCAGATGCCAACACAACACGGCGTGAAACATTCAATGGCTGAGGCATAGGACTCCTGGCAAAAAAGTGGGAAGCATGGCTTGCTTGTGCGCCATTATGAAGGGCTCTCCACGCAAAATACGCCATCGCAGCGGAGGTATAAACCCCACTGTGCGTATTTTTTGCGCGCCCTCTTGGAGAAACCCTGTTGACGCACCCCACCCCCACGCCGACTGGCGCAAGTTTGCTGATTGACGCCTTGTTGGCCCAAGGCGTCACCACCGTGTTTTGTGTTCCCGGCGAGAGCTTTTTGGCGGCCATCGACGCGATGTACGCCCATCGGGACGCCATTCAACTTGTGGTCTGCCGCCATGAGGGCTCTGCCATGTTCATGGCCGAAGCCCACGCCAAGGCCACCGGCCGCCCCGGCATTTGCTTTGTCACCCGCGCGCCGGGTGCCAGCCAGGCGGCCATCGGACTCCACACCGCGCACCAGGACGCCACGCCCGTCATCTTGTTCATCGGGCAGGTCGGTCGCGGGTTCATGGAGCGCGCGGCCTTCCAAGAAGTGGACTACCGCCAGATGTTTGCCCCGGTCAGCAAATGGGTCGCGCAGATTGACGACGCCGAGCGCATGGGCGAGATGGTGAGTCACGCCTTTCATGTGGCGATGGCAGGCCGTCGCGGTCCGGTGGTATTGGCATTACCAGAAGACGTATTGAGTGCCAAGGTGAGCGCTCCGCAGTACACGCTTAAGCCCGCCCAGACAGTGCATGCCGTGCCCAACGGCACGGCACTGGCGCAGTTGCACGACATGCTGATCGCAGCACAGCGGCCCTTGCTGATTGTGGGTGGTAGTGGCTGGAATGCCCAGGCCGTGCAAGACCTGCGAAGCTTTGTTCACGCCACGGGCGTGCCGGTCGCCTGCTCTTTCAGGCGCCAGGATCTGTTTGACAACGACGACCCGCACTACGTGGGCGTGCTCGGCCTGGGCGCAGACCCTGGCCTGCACCAGGCGGTCAAAGACGCCGACCTCTTGCTGCTGGTGGGCGCACGCATGGGCGAGGTGCCCAGCGCCGGCTACACGCTGATCGACATTCCGCAGCCCCGGCAACAACTGGTGCACGCCCTGCCCGATCCCGCCGATCTGGGCCATTTGTACCGCCCGGACCTGGCACTGCTGGCGACCATGCCTGCGCTGACCCAGGCGCTGGCAGCCATGCCAGTAGACCCTGCACTGCGCCAGCGCCTGCAGCCGCAAGTGCAGGCATTGCGCCAAGGTTTTGAGCGATTTACCGCCATCCCCGAACCGGTCGAACCACCTGCTGAAGGTGCGGCCATCGACCTGGTGCAATCCTGGGGTCTGTTGCGCAAGCACTTGCCTGCGGATGTCGTCATCACCAACGGTGCAGGCAACTACACCACCTGGGCGCACAAATACTTTCGCTACCGCAGCTACGGCAGCCAACTCGCGCCCACCAGCGGCGCGATGGGCTATGGCCTGCCTGCTGCGATCGCGGCCAAGTTGGCGCACCCCGGGCGCGACGTGCTGTGCCTGGCGGGAGACGGCTGCTTCATGATGAGTTCGCACGAAATGGCCACCGCCGTGCATTTGCGCCTGCCTATCGTGGCGCTCGTGTTTGACAACCAGATGTACGGCACCATCCGCATGCACCAGGAGAAACACTTTCCCCAGCACGTCTATGGCACCGCGCTGCACAACCCCGACTTCGCGGCCCTGGCCCAAGCCTTTGGTGCCCACGGCCTGCGGGTCGACACCGCGCAAGCGTTGGTCGACGCCGTATTGCAAGGCTTCAACGCAGACCGCCCTACCCTGATCCACGTGCGCACGGACCCGGAACAGGTGAGTGCAGGCGCCACCTTGAGCGGCATTCGCACGCGGGCCCTCGCGCAAGGCCACTAAAACGCGGATTCCATGGCGACCTTGATTCCAAGCTTGGCGCACTGCGTGTTTGAGCACGCAGGTGAACGCCTCGTGGCTGAGCGCCTGGACCAGACCTTGGGCCCGCGCGTTCTGGTGTGGCACCAAGCCCCAGTGGGCCCTAGGCAGATGCAAGTTAGCTTTGTAGTGCTGTGTCCGCACCGCGGCTTGTTAATGCTCGAAGTTCGCGACTGGACGGTGGAGCAGATTGAGCGGGCCACCCCGCAAGCCTTTGTGCTTGCGCAGGAGGAAGTCTCCACGCTGCTCATCAATCCGCAGGCCCAAGCGCGGCACTGCGCCATTCACACTGCCGCAGCGCTGGTGCGTGATGCCCGCCTGCGCC
>CANBQX010000170.1 GCA_947371775.1 Comamonadaceae bacterium | reverse complement strand
TCCAACGCCAGCGTGATCGTCAAATACCGCGCGGGCAGTGCCTTGCGCAAGGCATTGGTTGGTCGAAGCGGTTTTCCGGTGCTCCTGGCGCCGCGGCACGCTGCCATACTTTCGGCCCGCACGCGCATTCCCATGGTCGATGGCCGCGTTCTCGGCCCCCACACGCAACAGGTCCGGGGCACGGGGGTTTCTTCCTCGGAGTTGGCCCGCCAACTCACGGCCATGCCTGATGTGGAGTGGGCTGCGGTCGACCACAGGCGCTACGCGCATTCCACTCCCAACGACCCGTATTTGGCCGCGGACCAGGCGGTGATCACACCCACCGTAGGCCAGTGGTACTTGCGCGCGCCGGACAGCACTGCGGTGTCAGCGATCAACGCCGTGGCGGCATGGGACAGCGTCGCGGGCTTGCCTCCGGTGACAGTGGCGGTGCTGGACACGGGCGTGCGCAAAGACCACCCGGACCTCGCGGGCAAGCTGTACGAGGGCTACGATTTTGTGTCGCGTACCAACCGGTCCAATGATGGAAACGGTCGCGACGCCGACGCCAGCGACCCGGGCGACTATTCCACGGCGAGGGAATGCGGTTTTGGCGTACCCGCCGAAAACAGCAGTTGGCACGGCACACAGGTGTCAGGCATTGTGGGCGCATCAAGCAACAACGGCGTCGGTATCGCCGGGACGGGCGGTGCGGCAGTGATGGTGTTGCCGGTGCGGGTTCTGGGTGCCTGCGGTGGCAGCGATTCGGACATCATTGCCGCCATGCGCTGGGCAGCCGGTCTCACCAGCGATGTGGGTGGCAACCTTTCCGTGACGAACGCCCATCCTGCCAAGGTGCTCAACCTCAGTTTGGGCAGCAACACGACGTGCCAACAGTCTTACCTCGATGTGCTTCAGGAACTTTCAGCCGCGGGTGTGACGGTCGTGGCGTCGGCGGGCAACGAGGAGGGCTTGGCCACCGATGCACCTGCCAACTGCCGCGGCGCTCTGGCGGTGGGTGGTTTGCGCCACATCGGCACGAAAGTGGGTTTTTCAAACGTCGGTCCGGAAGTGGCCATTGCTGCGCCCGCAGGCAATTGCGTCAACACCACAGGCGCGTGTTTGTACCCCATCATGACCACGAGCAACGCTGGCACCACCACGCCCGACACCACACCCGCCGGCAGCATTTACACCGACAGCTACAACATGTCTGTGGGCACCAGTTTTTCTGCGCCGCAGGTCAGTGGCACCGTGGGTCTGATGCTGGCGATCAATCCCAGTTTGACTCCCGACGATATCCGCGCGGCCTTGCAGGCCACCGCACGGCCGTTTCCAACGACCGGGGCGGATGGCCAAGTCGCCCAATGCCGCGCGCCGGACTCCACGCCCCAAGATGAGTGTTATTGCACTACCAGCACCTGTGGCGCAGGTATGTTGGACGCCGCGGCTGCGGCCACCGCTGCGGCGCGGGGCATTCCGGGGCCCACGGCGGTCATCGCGACGGACACCTCCGCCCTGCAGAGTAGCAGCAGGGTGTTGCTGAACAGCGCGGGATCGACGGCGGTCTATGGTCGCACCATTGCGCTTTACCAGTGGAGCCTGCTGAGTGGTCAACAATATGCCAGTTTCCCCGACGGCAGCACATCGTCCACGGCCACGCTTTTGTTCTCGGGTACCGGCGGCGCGGTGGATCTGCAACTGCAAGTGACCGACAGCAGCGGCTCCACCGGCACCACCCACCAGATCATCAACGGGCCGGTTGCCCCACCTCCACCCCCGCCACCTCCCCCCATAACACCAGATCCCCCGTCACCGCCAACCCCCACGGCATCGAGTCCGGTGTCCGCCGGCGGTGGCGGTAGCCTCAGCACGCTGTGGTTGGCCGCGTTGATGCTCGCCTGCGTCGCCTTGTGGCGCACCCGCAAGCCGCAGTGAGCCTGCGCATGCGCCCACTGCGCTTTCTGTCGGCGTGGACGGTGCTGGCGCTGTGCTGGGCTCTCTTGGCCACCGTGCTGTGGCTCGGGTGCAGAGACACGCCCGCACTGCGCTTGCTGGACGCGCAGCCCGTTCTGTGGCGCATCCAACTCTGGCGTTTGTGGACCGCAGCGCTGGTGCATTGGAGCGGTCTGCACCTCGTGTTCAACCTGGCAGGCTGCGCGGCCTTGATGGCCTGGGGCCATGCGGCCGATGTGAAACTTCGCCACACCCTGGCCTGGCTGTTGGCATGGCCCGTGGGGCAATGGGGCCTCAGCGCATTCAGTGACCTGCCGCACTACGGCGGGCTGTCAGGCGTGTTGCATGCCGGTGTGGCGATTGGCTGCTGGGCATTGCTGCGCCAAAGCCAGGTGCCACGCCGCCGGATCGGCGCGCTGGTGCTGCTGGGCGTGTGCCTGAAAGTGGCTTTGGAGCAGCCCTGGCTGCGCCAAGCGCTGGGTTTGGACGAAGCGCTGGCCCCGCTGATCGGCGCCCCCGGCTGGGTGGTGGCGGGCGGGGCCCACCTGGCGGGACTGTTGGCAGGGTTGGCGTGTGCGGCGCTGGTGGATGGCGCAGCCCGTCTGAGAGGCTGGTTCAGCCCCGGCGCTCGAGACGGTAGGGCGGCAGTCCACTGAGCATGCGCCGGCCATAGGCCTGGGTGCTCAGGCGCTTGTCGTAGCAAATCACCTGCGCGCGGTCGTCTTCGGTGCGGATAGCGCGGCCGGTCCATTGCAGCAGTTTGATGCCGGTGGCCGGAATCACCAGCTCATTGAAGGGGTCGCGCCCCACGCTTTTGAGCCACTCAGCTCGCGCCTCGTCAACTGGGTCGCTGGGCGGCGCAAAGGGCAGCTTGGCAATGAACACGGTCTCGCACAATGCGCCGGGCAAGTCCAGGCCTTCGCCAAACGATTGCAGCCCGAACAGCACCGAGGGAAAGCCCGCCTCGACCCGCGCCGTGTGGGTGGCCAGCAGCCGCATGCGCGATTGGCTGCCTTGCACCAGCACGCTTTCGCGCAGTGCGCCGGGCAGTGCATCGACTGCGCTGCGCATTTGGGCGCGGGAGGTGAACAACACCAAGGCGCCACGCTGCACCTCGGCCAGGTCCTTCATCAGGTATTCCACCATCTCGGCGGTGTAGGCGTCGGCGTTTTTCGGGTCGGCCAGGGTGTGCACCACCGTCAAGGTGCCTTGGGCGGTGTAGTCGAAGGGGCTGGAGACTTCGAGTGCGGTCACATACGGTTTGTTGGACAGACCGGCTTCGTTCAGAAAATAGTCAAAGCTGCCGCAGCTGGTGAGCGAGGCCGAGGTAATGACGGCGCCGCGCACCTGGCTCCACAAAAACTGGCGCAGCAAGTCGCCCGGCACGATGGGGCAGGCATGGGCGCTGATGTTGAGGTAGCCGCTCTCACTTTCGCATTGCAGCCATTTGGCCAGGGGCTGCGTGCCATGCTCGAGCAGCAGGTGGGCCGTGCCCACCACGCTGGACAAACGCGGTGCAATTGCGCCCAGCTTGGTGTACTGCTGCGCGTATTGCAGCGCCTGCATGGGGTCCTCTTTGGCCAGAGCTTTCACTTCTGCCCCCAGCACTTCGAGCACCTTAGACAGGCCCGTCGCCTGCGCGTGGATTTGGCCTACCGGTTCGGTCAATGCGTCCGGCAATACGCCATGGGCAAAGCGCAGCGTGCCGTCCTTGCCCAGGGTGTTGGCATGCACCAGATCCAGCGCCATGCGCGCCAGTTGCTGCAATGCGCCCTTGAGCTGGCTGGTCACCGTGGCCACATCCTCGGTGAGCGTGAGTTGCAGCGTGTTGCTCACCTCGGTCAATACCTTGGGCAGCTTGTCGAGCCAGCGCAGGCTGCTCAGGTCCATGGCGCTGCTGAACTGGTCCAGCGCCACTGCGGGCAGGTGGTGGCCTTCGTCAAAAATGACCAGGCAGTTGTCCAGCTCAGGAAGGGTTTTCATGCCCAGGGACGCCAGCACCAGGTCGTGGTTGGCCACGATCACATTGGCCTCGGCCAGCTTGGTGCGCGCCTGGTAGTAGCTGCACTCGCGGTAGCGCGGGCAGTGTCGGGCGGTGCAGCTGTGCCGCTCGGCCGCCACGGTGGCCCAGTCGCTGCCCTCGGGCGTGTCGTTCAGGCTGTCGCGGTCGCCGTCCCAGCGGCCGGTGGCCAAGGTGTTGGCCATGTGCTCGTACAAGCGCATGCGGCGCTCCTCTTGTGCCTCCAGCTGCTCGGCACGCAGCGGGGTGGATGTCTCTTCTTCAAACAAGTCTTCGTCCACGCCGCCCACACCCACCAAGCGCTCGAGTTTGAGTTTGCACACATAGCGGCCCCGGCCCTTGGCCAGCGCATAGGCAAATGGCTGGTC
>CANBQX010000169.1 GCA_947371775.1 Comamonadaceae bacterium | reverse complement strand
GACCTGATCGCCGGTGTGCAAAACGGCATTGACATGTTTGACTGCGTCATGCCCACCCGCAATGCGCGCAACGGCACCTTGTTCAGCCGCTATGGCGATCTGAAAATCCGCAACGCCCGCCACAAGAGCGACCCCCAACCCCTGGACACCACCTGCACCTGCTACGCCTGCGCGGGCAGCAGCGGTGTCTCGTGGGACCAGGGAGGCCGCGAAGGCTTCAGCCGCGCCTACCTGCACCACCTGGACCGCTGTGGCGAGATGCTGGGCCCCATGCTGGCCAGCATCCACAACCTGCATTACTACCTCAACCTCATGCAAGAGGTGCGCGACGCACTGGACCTGGGGCGATTCGGCGCCTTTGTGGCGCAATTCCACGCCGACCGGGCGCGTGGCGTCTGAACCGGGCCTGCCCCGGGGCTTTGCTACACTGACTGCCATGTTTATTCACCGCATCAGCATTACAGGTTGCAGCGACCGGGGAGCCTGGCCCTGGCGGACCTGCCTGGCTTTGCCAGCGCCTGGTGCGATGCGGTTGGCTTGAAGACAGCGGTCTTCTGCCTTGACCTCGCGGCCCAAGCGCAGCGCGCCTGAGCGGCACGGGGTCTGCCTTCCAGGATCCCGCATTCAGCGCTTACTGAATCCCTATCCGCATTGCGCATGGATTTTGCGTGCCGCACCAGCGAACGCAGGCTCCGCCCCGAATTTTGAAAAGGCATGAACCCGTCGTGACTTCCCAGACCACCCAGACCGAATTTTCAGCCCTGGCCGCCCAGGGCTACAACCGTATTCCCTTGAGCGCCCAGGCATTTGCCGACCTGGAAACGCCGCTGTCGCTCTACCTCAAGCTCACCGGCAACGCACCCTACACCTTTTTGTTGGAGTCGGTGGTGGGGGGCGAGCGCTTTGGGCGCTACAGCTTTATCGGTTTGCCCGCCCGCACGCTAGTACGAAGCAGTGGTTTTGGTGCCCAGGCCCGCACTGAGGTGGTGACCGATGGCGTGGTGGTGGAAACCTCGCAGGCCAACCCCCTGGATTTCATTGCCGCGTATCAGCAGCGCTTCAAAGTGGCAGTTAAAGCAGGCATGCCGCGTTTTTGCGGCGGCCTGGCCGGGTACTTTGGCTACGACGCGGTGCGCTATATCGAGAAGAAGCTCGAATCCAGCTGCCCGCCGGACGAACTTCACTGCCCGGACATCTTGCTCTTGCAATGCGAAGAGCTGGCCGTGATCGACAACCTGTCGGGCAAGCTGCACTTGATGGTGTACGTGGACCCCGCCACCCCCAACGCCTATGCCCAGGGCATGCAGCGCTTGCAGGCACTCAAACAGAGTCTGTCCAAGGCGGTGCAAGTGCCGGCCGTAGTACCGGGCGCGGGCCATGCGCCCCAACGCGACTTTGCCAAGGCCGACTACATTGCTGCCGTCCTGCGGGCCAAGGAGCTCATCGCCGGAGGCGATTTCATGCAAGTGCAGGTGGGCCAGCGCATCAAGAAGCGCTACACCGCCTCGCCCCTGAGCCTGTACCGCGCGCTGCGCTCACTCAACCCCAGCCCCTATATGTACTACTACAACTTCAGTGGTGCGGCGGTGGGCGGCGACGGAGATTTCCATGTCGTGGGTGCCAGCCCCGAAATTCTGGTGCGCCAGGAAACCATGCCGGACCAACAGACCAAGGTCACCATCCGCCCCCTGGCGGGCACCCGTCCCCGCGGCGCTACGCCCGAGCTGGACAAAGCTGCCGAGCTGGAGTTGGTCAACGACCCTAAAGAGCGTGCTGAGCACGTGATGTTGATCGACCTGGCACGCAACGACATTGGCCGCATTGCGCAAATCGGTACGGTCAAAGTGACCGATGCGTTTTGCATCGAGCGCTATAGCCATGTGATGCACATCGTGAGCAATGTCGAAGGCACGCTCAACCCCGGCATGACCAGCATGGACGTGCTCAAAGCCACATTCCCGGCGGGCACGTTGACGGGTGCGCCCAAGGTGCACGCCATGGAAATCATTGACCAACTGGAGCCCACCAAGCGCGGAATTTATGGCGGTGCCTGCGGTTACCTGAGCTACGCCGGGGACATGGACGTGGCTATTGCGATCCGCACCGGCATCATCAAAGACCAGATGCTGTACGTGCAGGCCGCCGCCGGGGTGGTGGCCGACAGCGTGCCCGAGCTGGAATGGGCGGAAACTGAACACAAAGCACGGGCCTTGCTGCGCGCGGCCGAACTCGTGGAAGAAGGGCTGGAGTGACTATGAAACTGCTCATGATCGACAACTACGACAGCTTCACCTACAACATCGTCCAGTACTTTGGCGAACTCGGTGCCGAGGTAGAAGTGTTTCGCAACGATGAAATCACGCTGGAGGGTATTGCCCAGCGCGCACCCGACCGCCTGGTTGTGTCGCCGGGACCGTGCTCACCTAAAGAGGCGGGTATCTCGGTGGCAGCGATTCAGCACTTTATGGGCAAGCTGCCGATTCTGGGCGTGTGCCTGGGCCACCAGGCCATTGGCGCGGCGCTGGGCGGCAACATCATTCGAGCGCAAGAACTGATGCACGGCAAAACCAGCGTGATCACCACCACCCAGGAGGGTGTGTTTGCCGGGCTGCCCACGCAGTTCACTGTCAACCGTTACCACTCGCTGGCCATCGAGCGCGCCAGTTGCCCCAAGGAGCTGACGGTGACCGCCTGGACCGACGATGGTGAAATCATGGGGGTGCGCCACACCGGCCTGCCCTTTGCGCAGCGCCTCGAAGGCGTGCAGTTCCATCCCGAGAGCATCCTGACCGAACATGGTCATGCCATGCTGAAAAACTTTTTGCAGTAAAGGCCGCCCATGAACCCAACAGTTGATCTGCGCAGCGACACCGTGACCCAACCCACCGCCGCAATGCGCGCGGCCATGCAGGCTGCGCCTTTGGGCGATGACGTGTTCGGGGATGACCCCAGCGTCAATGCCTTGCAAGAACGCGTTGCCAGCATGCTCGGATTTGAAGCAGCGCTGTTCATGCCTACTGGCACGCAAAGCAATTTGTGCGGCCTGATGGCGCACTGCGGCCGGGGTGACGAATACATCGTGGGCCAATTGGCGCACACCTACAAATACGAGGGCGGTGGCGCTGCGGTGTTGGGCAGTATCCAGCCGCAGCCACTCGCCCAAAATGCCGCCGGACAAATGGCTCTGGCAGACATTGCAAGCGCCATCAAGCCCGACGACGCGCACTTCGCCCGCACCAAGCTGCTGTGCCTGGAAAACACCTGGAACGGCCACCCCATGCCCATGGACTACCTGGCGCAGGCCAGTGCCTTGGCGCGCGAACATGGGCTCAGTGTGCATCTCGATGGTGCCCGTTTATTCAACGCCGCCACAGCTGCCGCGACGCCTGGCGAAACCGTGGCCGATGCCGCACGGCGCATTTGCAGCTACTTTGACAGCGTGTCGGTGTGTTTTAGCAAAGGGCTGGGCGCACCCGTGGGGTCTGCATTGTGCGGCAGTAAAGCCTTGATTGCGCGTGCCCACCGAGTGCGAAAAATGACGGGCGGTGGCATGCGCCAGTCCGGTTTTCTTGCGGCAGCCGCCCTGTACGCACTGGAGCACCACCTCGAACGCCTCGCAGACGACCATGCGCTGGCGCTGCGCCTGGCTCAGGGCTTGCAGGGATTGGCGGGTTTGCAAGTGCGCTCAGCCCAGACCAACATCGTGTTTGTGGACGTGGCCGATGGGCGCGGCCCGGCTTTGTTGGCCTATCTAAAAGAGCGCGGCGTTCTGGCCACAGGCCTCATCGGCCTGCGCTTTGTCACGCACCTCGATGTGGACGCCGCAGGGATTGACCGCGCGGTGCAAGCGGTGCACGCATTTTTTGGACAAGACGCCAAGTCCGTAGGTGCAGCCGCTGCCAAGGGCACTTCGGTGTATTGATCGCATTCATGCCGTTCGATCAACTTCTGCTGTTCATTGCAGCGGGTTTGCTGCTCAACCTCACGCCCGGCCCCGATGTGCTCTACATCGTGAGCCATGCGCTTCGCAGCGGTGTGCGCGCAGGCATGGTGGCGGCGGTCGGCATTACCGCCGGTTGCTTTGTGCATATTTTTGCGGCAGCTGTGGGCGTGAGCGCGTTGATGGCGGCTTCAGCCACCGCGTTTTCTTTGCTCAACTGGGCCGGTGCGGCCTATCTGGTGTTCTTGGGTTGGCGAATGCTGGCGCCCGGTGCAGCCGGATGGGCCAAAGGGGGATGGCAGGCGGTGGATGCACAAGCCCCGGCACTGCCCTACCGGCTTGTGTTTTTGCGCGGCTTCTTTACCAATGCGCTCAACCCCAAAGTGGCCTTGTTTTTCTTGGCCTTCGTGCCCCAGTTCATTGCCCCCGACATCGAGAACAAGCCGCTGGCGTTTTTTCTGCTGGGCTTGCTGTTCAACGTCAACGCC
>CANBQX010000168.1 GCA_947371775.1 Comamonadaceae bacterium | reverse complement strand
GACCTGATCGCCGGTGTGCAAAACGGCATTGACATGTTTGACTGCGTCATGCCCACCCGCAATGCGCGCAACGGCACCTTGTTCAGCCGCTATGGCGATCTGAAAATCCGCAACGCCCGCCACAAGAGCGACCCCCAACCCCTGGACACGACCTGCACCTGCTACGCCTGCGCGGGCAGCAGCGGTGTCTCGTGGGACCAGGGAGGCCGCGAAGGCTTCAGCCGCGCCTACCTGCACCACCTGGACCGCTGTGGCGAGATGCTGGGCCCCATGCTGGCCAGCATTCACAACCTGCATTACTACCTCAACCTCATGCAAGAGGTGCGCGACGCACTGGACCTGGGGCGATTCGGCGCCTTTGTGGCGCAGTTTCACGCCGACCGGGCGCGGGGCGTGTGACCCGGGCTTGCCGCAGGGCTTTGCTACACTGAAGGCCATGTTTATTCACCGCATCAGCATTACAGGTTGTAGCGACCGGGGAGCCTGGCCCTGGCGGACCTGCCTGGCTTTGCCAGCGCCTGGCGCGATGCGGGTGGTTTGAAGGCTGCGGCCTTTTGCCTTGACCTTGCGGCCCATGCGCACCACGCGCCTGAGCGGCACGGGGTCCATCCACCCGGATCCCGCATTCAGCGCGTACTGAATCCTCATTTGCACTTTGCATGGACTTTGCATGGACTTTGCGTGACGCGCCAGCGAACGCAAGCTGCGCCCGAATTTAGAAAAGGCATGAAGCTGTCGTGACTTCCCAGACCACCGAGACTGAATTTTCCGCCCTGGCCGCCCAGGGTTACAACCGCATTCCGCTGAGCGCCCAGGCCTTCGCCGACCTGGAAACGCCGCTGTCGCTCTACCTCAAGCTCACCGGCAACGCGCCCTACACCTTTTTGTTGGAGTCGGTGGTGGGGGGCGAGCGCTTCGGGCGGTACAGCTTTATCGGCCTGCCTGCGCGCACTTTGGTGCGCAGCAGCGGTTTTGGTGCCCAGGCCCGTACCGAGGTCGTGACCGATGGCGTGGTGGTGGAAACCTCGCAGGCCAACCCATTGGACTTTATTGCCGCTTACCAGCAGCGCTTCAAAGTAGCGGTTAAAGCAGGCATGCCGCGTTTTTGCGGCGGCTTGGCCGGGTACTTTGGCTACGACGCGGTGCGCTATATCGAGAAAAAGCTCGAATCCAGCTGCCCGCCGGACGAACTCCATTGCCCGGACATCTTGCTCTTGCAATGCGAAGAGCTGGCCGTGATCGACAACCTGTCGGGCAAGCTGCACTTGATGGTGTACGTGGACCCCGCCACCCCCAACGCCTATGCCCAGGGCATGCAGCGCTTGCAGGCGCTCAAGCAATGCCTGTCCAAAGCAGTGCAAGTGCCTGCCGTATTACCGGGCGCGGGCCATGCGCCCCAACGCGACTTTGCCAAGGCCGACTACATCGCCGCCGTGCTGCGCGCCAAGGAGCTCATCGCCGGAGGCGATTTCATGCAAGTGCAGGTGGGCCAGCGCATCAAGAAGCGCTACACCGCCTCGCCCCTGAGCCTGTACCGCGCTCTGCGCTCACTCAACCCCAGCCCCTATATGTACTACTACAACTTCAGTGGTGCGGCGGTGGGCGGCGACGGAGACTTCCATGTGGTGGGTGCCAGCCCCGAGATTTTGGTGCGCCAGGAAACCATGCCGGACCAACAGACCAAGGTCACCATCCGCCCGCTGGCGGGCACCCGTCCCCGTGGCGCTACGCCCGAGCTGGACAAAGCTGCCGAGCTGGAGTTGGTCAACGATCCTAAAGAGCGGGCTGAGCACGTGATGCTGATCGACCTGGCACGCAACGACATTGGCCGCATAGCGCAAATCGGCACGGTCAAAGTAACCGATGCGTTTTGCATTGAACGCTACAGCCATGTGATGCACATCGTGAGCAATGTCGAAGGGACGCTCAACCCCGGCATGACCAGCATGGATGTGCTCAAAGCCACCTTCCCGGCAGGCACCCTGACCGGCGCACCCAAGGTGCACGCCATGGAAATCATTGACCAATTGGAGCCTACCAAGCGCGGAATTTATGGCGGTGCCTGCGGTTACCTGAGCTACGCCGGGGACATGGACGTGGCCATCGCCATTCGCACCGGCATCATCAAAGACCAGATGCTGTACGTGCAAGCGGCCGCCGGGGTGGTGGCCGACAGCGTGCCCGAGCTGGAATGGGCGGAAACTGAACACAAAGCACGGGCCTTGTTGCGGGCCGCAGAACTCGTGGAAGAAGGGCTGGAGTGACTATGAAACTGCTCATGATCGACAACTACGACAGCTTCACCTACAACATCGTCCAGTACTTTGGCGAACTCGGTGCCGAGGTCGAGGTGTTTCGCAACGACGAAATCACGCTGGAGGGCATCGCCCAACGCGCCCCTGACCGCTTGGTGGTGTCACCCGGTCCGTGCTCGCCCAAAGAGGCGGGTATTTCGGTGGCGGCCATTCAGCACTTCATGGGCAAGCTGCCGATTTTGGGCGTGTGCCTGGGCCACCAGGCCATTGGCGCGGCACTGGGGGGCAACATCATCCGCGCCCAGGAACTGATGCATGGCAAGACCAGCGTGATCAGCACCACCCAAGAGGGTGTGTTTGCCGGATTGCCCGCGCAGTTCACTGTCAATCGCTACCACTCGCTGGCCATTGAGCGCGCCAGTTGCCCCAAAGCGTTGGCCGTCACCGCCTGGACCGATGATGGTGAAATCATGGGGGTGCGCCACACCGGCCTGCCCTTTGCGCAGCGCCTGGAAGGCGTGCAGTTCCACCCCGAGAGCATCCTGACCGAACACGGTCATGCCATGCTGAAAAACTTTTTGCAATAAAGGCCTCCCATGAACCCAACTGTTGATCTGCGCAGCGACACCGTTACCCAACCCACGGCTGCGATGCGCGCAGCCATGATGGCTGCGCCATTGGGCGATGACGTGTTTGGGGACGACCCCAGCGTGAATGCCCTGCAAGAACGCGTTGCCAGCATGCTGGGTTTTGAAGCGGCACTGTTCATGCCCACGGGCACCCAAAGCAATTTGTGCGGCCTGATGGCGCACTGCGGGCGCGGCGACGAATACATCGTGGGCCAATTGGCGCACACCTACAAGTACGAGGGCGGTGGTGCGGCGGTGCTGGGCAGTATTCAGCCGCAACCGCTGGCCCAAAACGCCGCCGGACACATGGCGCTGGCGGACATTGCCGCTGCCATCAAGCCCGATGACGCGCACTTTGCCCGCACCAAGCTGCTGTGCCTGGAAAACACCTGGAACGGCCACCCCATGCCCATGGACTACCTGGCCCAGGCCAGTGCCATGGCGCGTGCGCATGGACTCGCGGTGCATCTTGACGGTGCCCGTTTGTTCAATGCCGCTACTGCGGCCGTGCAGCCGGGTGAGACCGTGGCCGATGCCGCGCGGCGCATTTGCAGTCACTTTGACAGCGTGTCGGTGTGTTTCAGCAAAGGCCTGGGTGCGCCGGTTGGCTCTGCGCTGTGTGGCAGCAAAGCCCTGATCGCGCGTGCCCACCGGGTGCGCAAAATGGCGGGCGGCGGCATGCGCCAGTCCGGTATCTTGGCGGCCGCTGCTCTGCACGCGCTGGAGCACCACCTTGAGCGCCTGGCCGACGACCATGCGCTGGCGCAGCGCCTGGCACACGGTCTGCAGGGTTTGGCGGGCTTGCAGGTGCGCTCGGCCCAGACCAATATTGTTTTTGTCGATGTGGCCGATGGGCGCGGCCCGGCTTTGCTGGCCTCTCTGAAAGAGCAGGGCATTTTGGCCACTGGCTTGATCGGTCTGCGCTTTGTGACCCACCTCGATGTAGGCGCAGCGGGCATTGATCGCACGGTGCAAGCGGTGCGTGCGTTTTTCGCCCAAGACGCCAAAGCCTCGGGCGCAGCGGCGGCAACGGGCGCCTCGGTCTACTGAGCCTCTGGATGCCGCTCGATCAACTTCTGCTGTTCATTGCGGCGGGCCTGCTGCTCAACCTCACGCCCGGCCCGGATGTGCTCTACATCGTGGGCCAGGCCTTGCGCAGCGGCGTGCGCGCGGGCATGGTGGCGGCGGTGGGCATTACCGCCGGTTGCTTTGTGCATATTTTTGCGGCAGCTGTGGGCGTGAGCGCGTTGATGGCGGCTTCGGCCACCGCGTTTGCTTTGCTCAAGTGGGCCGGTGCGGCCTATCTGGTGTTCTTGGGTTGGCGAATGCTGGCGCCCGGTGCTGCCGGATGGGCCAAAGGGGGATGGCAGACGGTGGATGCTCAAGCCCCGGCACTGCCCTACCGGGTTGTGTTTTTGCGCGGCTTCTTTACCAATGCGCTCAACCCCAAAGTGGCCTTGTTTTTCTTGGCCTTCGTGCCCCAGTTCATTGCCCCCGACATCGAGAACAAGCCGCTGGCGTTTTTTCTGCTGGGCTTGCTGTTCAACGTCAACGCC
>CANBQX010000167.1 GCA_947371775.1 Comamonadaceae bacterium | reverse complement strand
GTGAATGCTTCGGGGTCGTCGAGTGCAGCCACCACCGCAGTGTGACCCAACTCTTCCACCACGATCATGGCGGTGTCCTGATCCAGCGGCTGGTTGATGGTGACCATCTGGCCCAGCTTCATCAATTGCTTGATGACTTCGGACGCCTTCACTGCCATCTTGTGGGCCAGCTCGGCCACGGTGATGGTTTCGGGCACGTGCACTTCGAGCACGCGGGTTTCGACCGGTGCCGCTTGCACATGGTCGTCACGGTCGCGGTCATTGCCACGGCGGCCACGCGGGCCTGCACGCCAGTTGGTGGAGCGGCCTGCACCTGCACCGGTGTCGCCACGGGTCTTGAGTTCTTTTTTCTTGGCAGGATCGCCCGCCCAACTGCTAGAGAGCTTGGCCGACTTCACTTCTTTTCCAGCCCCTGCTCCGCCCGTATTGCCTGCGGTTCCAGCGGGCTTTGCCACGGTGGAGCCGGTTGCGGGCTTGTGCAGCGTGCCTTTGATGGCCGCTTTGGGGTCTACTGGCGCTTCCACTTTTTTCGGTGGCACCGCAACTTTGTTCGGTGTGGCCATCATCAGGCGAATGGCAGCGGCTTCGGCTTCCGCCTTGCGGCGGCGGTCACCCAACTCCGAGGCACGCTTGCTTTCTTCTGCAGCAGCGGCCTTGGAGGCGTTTGCAGCGGTCACCAAGGCTTCTTCACGGGCCAGGTTTGCAGCCTGTGCGGCCTGCTGGGCCGATTCCGCGTCGGCGGTGGCATCCGCTACCGCCTCTGAGGGCGCTGCCTTGGAACCCTTGGTTGTGCGCTTGCTCACTTCCGCTTGCAAGGCCTGGGCTTCTGCGGCGGCTTTTTCGTGTGCAGCGCGGGCCTTGGCTTCTTGTTCTTCGCGCTCCTGGCGTCGCGCAGCCAATTCTTCTTCTTGGCGGCGGATGAATTCGGCCTGGTGGCGCGCTTCTTCTTCGCGGCGAACCAGTTCTGCGTCGTCAATCACCGGCGCACTGGGCGCGGCTTCGACCACCGGCGGCTCACTGCCCTCGGGCACCGCGTCCATGCCGTCTTCACGGCGGACAAAGGTGCGCTTCTTGCGCACCTCCACCTGGATCGTGCGGGCTTTGCCACTGGCATCGGCCTGCTTGATCTCGGTGGTCTGCTTTTTGACCAAGGTGATTTTCTTGCGGTCACCACCGGCGGTGCCGTGGCTGCTTTGCAAGTAATTGAGCAAGCTGTGCTTGTCGGCATCCGTCAAAACGTCGCTGGGCGACTTTTTAACAACCCCTGCAGACTTCAATTGGTCCAGCAGGGTTTCAGTAGATTTTTTGAGTTCACTAGCAAACTCAGCGACGGTCGTACTTGACATTTATGGGGTAACCTTTCATGACCGTGACTCTGGAGAAGCTGCGTCATCGGTAAACCAATGTTCGCGCGCCTTCATGATCAGGGCCGTGGCTTCGTCCGCAGACTGGCCTGTAATTTCTGTAAGTTCGTCGGTCGCCAAGTCGGCAAAATCGTCGAGCGTGTGCACACCGGCCTCTGCCAGTTGGGCGATTTGCGCGGTGCTCAAACCGGCAAAGTCGCGCAAGTCCTGCGAGACCTGGCTGACGGTTTCTTCGCGGGCGATTTCCATCGTCAACAAAGCGTCTTTGGCACGGGTGCGAAGTTCATTGACCGTGTCTTCGTCAAAGCTCTCGATTTCCAGCATTTCTTGCAAGGGCACGTAGGCCACTTCTTCCAAGCTGGTAAAGCCTTCGGCAATCAGAATGTCGGCGATTTCTTCGTCCACATCGAGTTTGTCCATGAACAAACGGCGACCCGAATCGGTCTCCACTGCCAGTTTTTGTGCGGACTCTGCCGCGTCCATGATGTTGATCTTCCAACCGGTCAACTCCGACGCCAGGCGCACGTTTTGGCCGCCTCGGCCGATTGCAATTGCCAGGTTTTCTTCGTCCACCACCACGTCCATGGCGTGGCGCTCTTCGTCCACCACGATGGATGACACGTTGGCGGGTGCCAGCGCACCAATCACGAACTGCGCCGGGTCTTCGCTCCACAGCACAATGTCTACGCGCTCACCGGCGAGTTCATTGGTCACGCCGTTGACGCGGGTGCCACGTACGCCGACGCAGGTACCGATGGGGTCCACGCGTTTGTCATGCGACAGCACCGCAATCTTGGCGCGCGAACCGGGGTCACGGGCGCAGGATTTGATCTCGAGCAGGCCTTGCTCGATTTCAGGCACTTCCTGGCGGAACAACTCGATCATGAAGTCGGGCGCAGAGCGCGACAACACAATGGGCGCACCGCGCAGCGTCAAATCGACTTCCATGATCATGGCGCGCACACGGTCGCCAGCACGGAAGTTTTCTTTGGGGATCATCTCGTTGCGGCGCAAGCGACCTTCGACACGACCGCTCTCCACAATCAGATCGCCCTTGTCCATGCGCTTGACGGTGCCGACGAAGATGTTGTCGCCACGGGACATGAACTCGTTGAGCAACATCTCGCGCTCGGCGTCACGGATTTTTTGCAAAATGACTTGCTTGGCCGCCATGGCGCCAATGCGTCCGATCGGCACCGACTCGATCGCCTCTTCAATGTATTCGTCAACTTCGATGTCAGGGATTTGCTCTTTGGCTTCGAACAGCAAAATTTCCTGGTCGGGCAATTGCAAACCCGCCTCGTCGGGCACCACGTGCCAGCGGCGGAAGGTTTCGTAGTTACCGCTGTCGCGGTCCAGCGCAACGCGAATGTCCACGTCGCCCTCGTACAGCTTCTTCGTCGCCTGCGCCAACGCCACTTCAACGGCACCGAGCACCACGTCACGCTCCACGTTTTTCTCGCGTGAAATAGCCTCAACCAACATCAACAATTCGCGATTCATGCCTAGACTCTCCTGAACACTCTTTTTCAATAACTACGAAACTGAGGCCTCGCCGCCGTGCAACTCTGCACCGCTGCCGCGCCCCTTAAAACTCACAATCGGCGCCAAACGCGCCTCACGCAATTCGTCCAACGCGAAGCCCAAAGCCTGCAGCGGCGGCGGTACGCGCTTTTTGCTCACCTTTTGGCCGGGCTTCACTGCAGGCGCATCGCTCCACACAATTTGCCAGGTCACCTGGGCCTGCTCGTCCACCAGACGCTCCAAGGTGCCGCGAAACTTTTTGCGGTTGGCACTGACTTGTCCCGTCGCTGCCACGCCAATCGGCGCCTTCAGGGTCACATCCACCACCTGGCCTGCAAATCTCTCGAAATCCTGCGCATGGCGCAAAGGCCGATCGATACCCGGCGAAGACACTTCCAGGCGGCGGTACTCAATGCCGTCCACCTCCAGCGCAAATTGCAGCTGGCGCGTGACCTTCTCGCAATCTTCCACGGTGATGAATTGCTCCACCTGCACTTCGCCTTCAGGCGCCTGCACCCACGGCAGGTCGATCGTGATGCGCAGCAAGCCCCCGGCCGACCGGTCTATTTCGACCAGGTCGTAGCCGAGCCCCACCACGGTTTGTGTCACGATGTCCTGCAATGCCACGTCTGTGTAATCCGTCTCAACAAGCTTTGCCAGCGCCCAAAAGCAGTGGCATCAAAAAACGATCGACCAAAAAAAACGGGCGGTAAATACCCGCCCGTTTGGTCGTGAAGCTCGGATTGTACTGGAAATGCGCGCTTAACGCCTTGATTTTTAAGGAATTATTCGCTGGCGGCCAGCAACATTTGGGTATAGGGATGCTGCGGATGGCCCAGCACCATCTCCACCGTCCCCGATTCCACCACCTGGCCGTCTTTCATCACGACGACCGCATGGGCCATGGCCTGTACCACCGCCACGTCATGGCTAATCAAAAGGTAGGACAAGCCCCGCTTGCGCTGCAAGTCTTGCAGCAACTCCAGGATTTGCTGCGCCATGGTGACATCCAGGGCACTGGTGGGCTCATCGAGCACCAGAATGTCGGGCTCGACGATCAAAGCGCGGGCGATGGCAATGCGCTGGCGTTGCCCGCCCGAGAACTGGTGGGGGTAGCGTTGCAGCAGCCCGGGAAACTGCGCGTCGCTCAGCCCCACTTCGGCCAAAGCGGCGACCACCCGGGATTGGCGCTGGGCGGCGGACAGATGCGGTTGGTGCACCCGCAGGCCCTCGCCGACGATCTCTTCAACCGTCAACCGCGGTGAGAGCGAGGAAAACGGGTCTTGAAACACCACCTGCATGCGCTTTCGAATCGCCAAAGCGTTGGCCACGCCCTGCCCCCAGCCTTGTCCAAACACTTCAATATCGCCCTGGGAACGCAGCAAACCCAGGGCGGCCAGCGCCAAGGTGGACTTGCCAGAGCCCGACTCGCCCACCACGCCCAGCGTTTGCCCGGTCGCCAGATCCAGAGTGACCGAGTCCACGGCCACAAACGCTGCACTGCCGAACCATCCACGAATGCCGGGTCGCGGTACCGGGTAGGTCACGCGCAATGCCTTGGTGTGCAGTGCAGTTGTCGCCTGTGGCTGTGCGGGG
>CANBQX010000166.1 GCA_947371775.1 Comamonadaceae bacterium | reverse complement strand
GCAAATGCGGCCCAGATCCATTTAGTTTTCACGCGGTGCATCCTGTTGCGGCGCGGGGCCTGTGTCGTTCCACTGGCCCAGGGCGGTGAATTGGGTGGCCGTCATGCCGACCAGCACCTGGTGCGAACCGACGCGCACCAAGGCCATTTTTTGGCGTGGACCAATACTGAGGGTCTCCAGCACATCCAGCAGGGGCGGGCCCTTGTGCTTGATTTGCAAACCCTTCATGCGCTTGAGCGTCCACAAAAGCGCCGCGAGCAGACCGAGCACCAGCACCATGCTGGCGCCCATGCGCAGCCAATCAATGCTGTTGCCTGCCGCGCCCATGGTTAGAGGTTTTTCATCCGCTCGGAAGCGGGAACCACGCGCGTCAGGCGGATGCCATAACGCTCATTGACCAGCACCACTTCGCCTTGGGCGACCACGGTGTTGTTGATCAGCAGATCGAGTGGTTCGCCTGCAATGCGGTCGAGCTCGACCACGCTGCCTTGCGTGAGGCGCATCAGGTCCTTGATTTTGATCATGGCGCGGCCGACTTCAATGCTCATCGTCACACTGATGTTTTGCAGCACCTCGGGGTTGATCTGGTTTTCCGGGTCTTTGGGGCCGGAAAGTGCGGGGGTTTCGGTCTCGCTCATGGCGTCTTTCCTGTGAGGTTTAGTGGTTGCCGGGAACTACGGCGCGTTGAATTTGCACAGCGGTCTGGGCGCCCAGGGTGCCGACCTGCACTTCAAAAGCAGGGATGCCATTGGGCTGCAGGACGGCGAAGTCGGGTTTCTTGAAATACAAAATATCGCCGGGCTGCATGGTTTCCACCACACGCAGGGTGGTATTGATCTGGCCCAAAATCACATTGGCGTCCAGGCAGGCACCGCCCACAGCTTCTTCTAAATTTTCGCGCCAGACGCGGTCGGAGTCTTCATTGCCGTCGCCGGTTTGCACGCGGCTGCGCAGCAGTTCACGCACCGGCTTGAGCGATGCATACGGGTGCAGCACATCGATAAAGCCCATGTTTTGGGTAGCGGTTTCGGTCTCGAAGCGGCTCAAAATGACCAGGTCGTTTTCATCGGCGATTTGCGCAAACTGGGGGTTGATCTCGGAGCTGACGAATTCAAAATCCAGGGGCATGACCGGCGCCCAGGCTTCGCGCAGATTGCGAAACGTCACGTCCAGAATCATGTTGATGATGCGCGTCTCCATGGGCGTAAACAAGCGCCCCGGCGAGAGCTGGCCAATGGCGCCTTGGCCAAAGCCGCCGAAAAAACTGTCCAGCGAGCTAAACACAATGGTGGGGTCAATCACCACCATGGAAAAACCACGCAGCGGATTCATGCGAACCACATTGACCGACAAAGGCGCACGCAGCTCACGCACATAGTCGCCAAATTTGACGATTTGCACTTTGAGCGGATTGACACGGGGACTGCTGCGCAGCACATCCATCAAACCGGGGCGAAATAAGCGGATAAAGCGCTCGTTGATCATGTCGATCGACGTGACGTTGACGCCCAGGCTGCTGTCTTCACTGGCAATGTCGTGCTTGCGCACGCGCGCTGCCGTGTTAAAGCCGGTGTCGACGGCAATCGAGCCATCGTTCACGCCTTCGGCGAGGGCTGAAAGCTCGTCGGCTGAAAGAAGGTTATCTGCCATGGTGCGCTGGAAATCCGATGTCTGTCAGGTTCATTGAACGATGAAGGACGTGAAGTAAATCTCTTCCACGCCGCCGAAGTCTTCGTATTTTTCGAGCAAGGTGTTCATGGCGTCACGGATCTTGATCGCCAGGTCTTTGCGGAAATCAGGTTTGTTCAGATCGGCCTCGGTGGTCATGCGCATGGCGTCCATCACCACGGAACGCAGGGCGAACTCGTGTTTCTTCACGTTTTCCACCACGCGCTCGTCATAGCGGGTCATGAGGGCGATTTGCACCGACATCACTTTGCGCGATCCGGCGAGATTCACCAAAAATTCACGCTCCAGCTGGCTGTAGGTGTACTCAAACCGGGGGCTGTCAGGTGATTTTTTGTTGAGTTTGGGCGGGCCGCCTTCTTTGCCTTTGCCCTCTTCTTTCTTGTCGCCGTGGCCGCCTTCAGCTTTTTTCTCACCGTGGCCCTCAGCGGCCGGTGCGCCATGGCCTTCGGCCGCAGGTGCGCCGTGGCCCTCGGCGGGGGCTGCACCTTCAGCCACCATTTGGTCAGCGCTGGGCGGCGGTTTGTTGAAGAAGCCCGTAATAAACAAGGTGCCGACCATGGTTCCCGCGACCAGCACAATGATGCCGACGACGGCGCCGATGATCAAGACGATCGGCTTCTTCGGCTTCTTCTCTTCCGTATCTTCCGGGGCTGCTGCTGCATCAGACATAGGGCACCTTTATTTCGTGGTTCGTTTCAAAATTTCGCATGTGCGGCCTCAGGCCAGCACATTCAATCCGTCGGTTTCTGCGCTCTGCCCGGTGGATGCTGGCGTTGCCGCTGCACTGGCCATCACGCTGGCTGCCGGGCTTGCAAAAGGCGTTTCACGCCCTTTTCCAGGTGTCGAGTTTCCGCCGGATTGGCGACTTTGCTCTCCGTTCACACTGACCGAAGCAACTGTCATGCCAGATTGAGTCAGCGTGTCGCGCAGTTTGTTGCTGCCCTGGGCCATCAGGTCGCGGGTGACCGCGTTGTCGGTGCTGAACAGGGCATCGAGGCCCCCGGCATGCATGTCCAGTTCCACATTGATATTGCCCAACGAAGCGGGTTGCATGCGCATTTGCATCTTCCACTGGCCACGTTCGATTTGGGCCATCAGCCGCTGCGCTGCGGCCTGTCCCATCTGGTCGGCCAGTTGCTGGAACTGCTGGGCGCGGTGGTCGGCCTGGGCCTGGGCGTTGCCTGCATTGCCGCCGCCGGCGGCACCTGCCGTGGTCATCGAAGTGGCGGCGGGCGCGCCAGCGCCTGCCTGGGTGGACAGGTCGCTGGGCTGGGACAGACCGGTATCGCTGGTGGGCGCCAGCAGGTCTGCGTCAAAGCCAGCGGGTAACTCCAGCGTCACGGTATCTGTCGCGGCAGGCAGGTCTTTGGATGCGGGTCCCGAGGCCAGCAAGGCCGCCCAGGTGGTTTCTTTGCCGGTGCCAGACATTTGCGCCAGGCGTTTGGTGATTTCCGGCGCGGGCATGGCCAGGGTCAGGCGCACCGCGTCCTGGGGTGTCATGGGAGCGCTGGGGTCTGCGGCATCGACTGCCGCAAGCTCGGCCTTGCCTATCCAAGCAGGGGGCTGCATGGGCAACAAGGTGGCTTGGGCTGCAGAGGCAGCAATGGCAAATGCTGTGGCGACGGGCGCCGTCGTGGTGGCGTCGGTGGGCAACGGAGCCGATGCCAAAGGGGCAATAGGCGCCAGAGGCGGCAGGGTGGGTGGCACCAATGATGCCGTGACCAAGGAGGGCGGGGCCACGATCGCGGTCGGAAGCTGAATGGGTAAGGGTGTCGGTGCGAGCTGCCCGTCGGGCAAACCAGTGGCGGGCACCTGGGCCAAGGGTCCGCTTTGGGAGACCGAAACGACTTCTACCGTCGTCTGAAGCGCCTGCGCCGCCGGGCTGTTGAGCAAGGCTTGAAGGCCGTCTGACGAAGAGGCGCGTCCTGCCTGAGGGAGCGTGGAGGGCGCGACAGCGGCCACCGGGGCGGCGACTACCGGGGTGATCGAGGAGTTTGGTGAGATTGGCGTGAGCAATGTGATTGGGGGCATTACCGCGTCGTTGACCGTTGGCACGGCCGGCGCGGCGGCCAGTTCCAAGAGGTCGGCGCTTGCCAAACTGGATAGCAAAGGGTCCACGGCGGCCGTGCCCTGGGTCAGGGTGCTGGCTTTGGCCACAGGCGATGCGCCAAAAAGTGCTTGCACGGCCGCCTCGTCCAAGCCTTGCATTCGCGCAAATTTCGCCAGGCTGGCCATGTCGGGCAGGGGGGCGTCGCTGGTAATGACGTTGATCTTGTTGCCCAGCGGCACGACTTGCAGGCCCTGGCCAGGCGCTTCCACAGCGGCAAGGTGTTGCCGCTGGGCCTTGAGGGTTTGCCCATTTAAAACCTGGGCAAAGTCACTTCTCTCCAAATGAGCTGGGCCCGTTGCGGGCGCTGCCGGGGCGGCGCTGGGCTCGTTTGCCGCTGGAGAAACAGGGCGACTGGCTAAAAAACTTAGGTTCGGTTCCATCACTACACCGCTTCATAAAAAGGCCACGCAGGGTGGCGAATGGCCAGAGTGATGCAAGAACCGTGACAGGTCAGAACTTGCCACCCACCCACAAGGGAGGCGTCGCTCACGCTGTCGGAATTCGATGGCATGGAGCTTGCGTTCAGGGTGCGTATGCAAACGCATTTTCACCGTATTCCGACCTAAGGTCATGATTTTCATGAATATTCGCCCATGAGCACGATGACCCTGTCGAACATTCGACAAAACCTATCGAAGTTCAACTACAACGACCTGAGCATTCCTGCGCTGGTGTTGTTGATCATGGGC
>CANBQX010000165.1 GCA_947371775.1 Comamonadaceae bacterium | reverse complement strand
CGCAACAGCGAGGTGATCCACGCAGGCATTTACTACCCGGCAGGGTCCCTCAAAGCACGCCTGTGTGTGCAGGGGCGTGACATGCTGTATGCCTATTGCGCCGAACGCGGCATAGCCCACAAGCACTGTGGCAAGCTCATCGTCGCAACGACGCCTGGTCAGCTCGACGCACTTCGTGCCACCCAGGCCAAGGCCTTGGCCAATGGCGTCGAGGATTTGCAGTGGTTGAGCCATAACGAGGTGCAAAGCCTGGAGCCCGCGCTGCAATGCCATGGCGCGCTCTTGTCGCCCAGCACCGGCATTGTGGACAGCCACGCCTTGATGCTGTCCTTGCTGGGGGATGTAGAGCGCGCGGGTGGTCAACTGGTGCTGCACACCGCGGTGGAGGAGGTCGCACTGGGTGGGGCGCCAGGCGTGCGCCATCGGGTGCGCACATCGGATGGCAGCTGCTTGGCGGCAAAAACGGTGGTCAACGCGGCGGGACTGGCGGCGCCCGCGTTGGCGAAGCACTTCACAGGTTTGGCTTCACGTTGGGTGCCAGTGCCGTTTTATGCCAAAGGCAGTTATTTCGCCTTGGCGGGTGCGGCACCGTTTCGCCATTTGGTGTATCCGGTGCCCGAAGCCGCAGGCCTGGGCGTGCACCTCACGCTCGACCTGGGTGGCCAAGCCAAGTTCGGGCCGGACGTGCAATGGGTGGACCGCGCCGACGATCTGGAGGTGGACCCGCAACGCGCCCATGCCTTTTACGCTGCCGTGCGCCAGTATTGGCCGGCGCTGCCCGACGGCGCGCTATTGCCAGCCTATGCAGGCATACGGCCCAAAATCAGCGGTCCCGGCGCGCCTTCGGCCGACTTCTGCATTCAGGGTTCGCGGGACCACGGCGTTGCAGGCTTGGTCAACCTGTTTGGCATCGAGTCGCCAGGTTTGACCAGTTCGCTGGCCATCGGCGACTATGTCGCCGCCATGCTGTCCACGTAAAGAGAGGCGGGGCGGTGAAGGAGAAGCGGCGCGGTGATGGAGAAGCGGCGCGCTTAGGCCGCTTTTTCTGCCACCTTGAGCGCACGTTTGAGATCGTCCACCAGGTCGTCCGGGTCTTCCAGGCCAATCGACAGGCGAATCGTGCCAGGGCCAATGCCAGCGCCCTTGAGTGCTGCGTCGTCCATGCGGAAATGGGTGGTGCTGGCCGGGTGAATCACCAGGCTGCGGCAGTCGCCCACATTGGCCAAGTGGCTGAAAATTTTGAGCGCCTCGATGAACTTTTGGCCCTGGGCGCGTGTGCCTTTGATGTCAAAGCTGAACACCGAGCCCGCACCACGCGGCAGCAGCTTTTGCGCAAGCGCATGGCTGGGGTGGCTCTCCAGCATGGGGTGGCCCACGCGCTCCACCAGCGGGTGACTGGCCAGGAATTGCACCACTCTTTCGGTATTGCCCATGTGGCGCGCCATGCGCAGCGGCAGGGTTTCAATGCCTTGCAAAATCAGCCAGGCGGTGTGAGGGCTCATGCAGGCGCCAAAGTCGCGCAGCCCCTCGCGCCGCGCCCGCAGCAAGAACGCGCCCACCGTGCTTTCTTCGCTGAACACCATGTTGTGAAAGCCGGCATACACCTGGCTCAGCTCGGCGAATTTGCCCGACTTTTCCCAGTCAAACGCCCCCGCATCCACCACCACGCCCCCCACCACCGTGCCGTGGCCCGACAAAAATTTGGTGGCCGAGTGGTAGACCAGGTCGGCTCCGTGGTCGAAGGGCTTGATGAGCCAGGGCGAGGTCAAGGTCGAGTCCACCAGCAGCGGCACCCCGTGCGCATGGGCAATGGTGCTGACCGAGGCAATGTCGAGCACATCCAGGCCCGGATTGCCCACGGTTTCGCCAAAAAACAGCTTGGTATTGGGCCGCACCGCAGCGCGCCAGGCGTCAAGATCGTTGGGGTTGACGAAGGTCGTGTCAATGCCAAAGCGCTTGAGTGTGTAGTGCAGCAGGTTGTGCGAGCCGCCATACAGCGCGGTGGACGCCACGATGTGCGAGCCCGCGCCCATGAGCGTGCAAATGGCCAGGTGCAGCGCCGCTTGGCCGCTGGCGGTGGTGATGGCGCCTATGCCGCCCTCCAGCGCCGAGACACGTTGCTCCAGCACCGCGTTGGTGGGGTTGCTGATGCGGCTGTAGACGTGGCCGGCACGCTCCAGGTTGAAAAGTGACGCGGCCTGGTCGCTGGACTCAAAAACGAAAGACGTGGTGAGGTGGATAGGCACCGCCCGCGCGCCCGTGGCGTCGGGGCTGGCGCCTGCGTGCAAGGCCAGGGTGTCGAATCCGGGGTCAGCGTAGCCGGTCATGGGGGGGTTCTCCGTGCATTAAGGTGGTCAGCGTCGCCCATTGTGGGCTATATTCAAGCGCAGATTGTTACCGGCGCTCTGCGTCATCCAGCCGTCGAGAGGAAACACCATGAAAGTCAGCGATATTTTGCGTGTCAAGGGCGGAACGCTGTATACCGCGCACCCCGACGAAGCCCTGTCACACGCCGCCCAGCTCATGGCCGAGCGCGATATCGGTTCGCTGGTGGTGATGGCGCATGGCGATCTGGTGGGCATGTTGACTTTCCGCGAGGTGATCCAGGCGGTCGTCAAAAACAGCGGCTCACTGGGCACCATGCTGGTGCGCACCGCCATGGACGACGCGCCGCTGACCTGCACCATGGAGACCGAAATGGACGAAGTCCGCCGCATGATGCTGGACCGCCACGCCCGCTACATGCCGGTCATGGACAAGCGGATGTTGATGGGCGTTATCAGCTTCTACGACGTGGCCAAAGCAGTGGTGGACAGCCAGAATTTTGAAAACAAAATGCTCAAGGCCTACATTCGTGACTGGCCCGGCCAGGAAGAGGGCGACAAACCTGCCTAAAGGCCACGCAGGGGCGGCTTGGCCCTCAGGGATAATGCACCCATGAGCGGCAATACCTTCGGCACCTTATTCGCAGTCACCAACTTTGGTGAATCCCACGGCCCGGCCATTGGCTGCGTGATTGACGGCTGCCCCCCGGGCATGGACTTGTCCGAGGCCGACATCCAGCACGACCTGGACCGTCGCCGCCCCGGTACCAGCCGCTTTGTCACCCAGCGCAACGAACCCGACGCGGTGCAAATCTTGAGCGGCGTCTACCAGGGCAAAACCACGGGGACACCGATTGCGCTGCTGATTCAAAACACCGACCAGCGCAGCAAAGATTACGGCAATATCCTGGAAACCTTCCGGCCCGGCCACGCCGATTACAGCTATTTCCAAAAATACGGCATCCGTGATCCGAGGGGCGGCGGGCGTTCTTCGGCGCGCTTGACTGCGCCCATGGTGGCGGCCGGTGCGGTGGCCAAAAAATGGCTCAAAGAACATTTCGGGACCGAGTTTCACGGTTGCATGACCCAGGTGGGTGAGATGGCGGTGGGCTTTGAAGGCTGGCAGCACGTGCCCAACAACCCTTTTTTCGCCCCCGTGGCCGACACCCAGGCCCTGGAAGATTACATGGACGCGCTGCGCAAATCGGGCGACTCCTGCGGCGCACGCATTCGGGTGTGCGCCACCCACATGCCGGTGGGTTTGGGCCAGCCCTTGTTTGACAAGCTCGATGCGGACATTGCTTACGCCATGATGGGCATCAACGCAGTGAAGGGCGTTGAAATCGGTGCCGGTTTTGCCAGTGTGGCGCAGCGGGGTAGCCACCATGGCGACTCCCTGTCGCCCCAGGGCTTTTTGAGCAACAACGCCGGTGGCGTGCTGGGCGGCATCAGCACCGGCCAGGACCTGGAGGTCAGCGTTGCGATCAAACCGACGAGTTCCATCCTCACGCCACGCGCATCCATTGATGTGCAAGGCCAGGCGACTGAGGTGGTGACCAAAGGCCGCCACGACCCCTGTGTCGGCATACGCGCCACGCCGATTGCCGAAGCCATGCTCGCACTGGTTGTGATGGACCACGCATTGCGCCACCGCGCCCAGTGCGGTGACGTCAAAACGGCGCTTGCTCCTCTTGCCGCCTCTGCCCCGGAGACCCCATGAAAACCGCCCTGATTTTGAACGGCCCCAACCTCAACCTGTTGGGCACACGCGAGCCCACCGTTTACGGCACCCACACGCTGGACGACGTCAAAGCCTTGTGCGACGCCGCCTGCGCCAGCCACGGTTTTGCGCTGGACTTTCGCCAAAGCAACCACGAAGGCGAACTCGTCGAGTGGCTGCACGAGGCAGGCCGTCTGCAGGCTGCGGGACAACTGGCGGGCGTGATTCTGAATGCCGGCGCCTACACCCACACCAGCGTGGCGCTGCACGACGCCATCAAAGGCACGGGCGTGACCTTGATCGAGCTGCACATCAGCAATGTGCATGCGCGTGAACCCTTCCGCCACCATTCCTTTATCTCCCCTGCGGCCAAAGCAGTCATGGCAGGTTTTGGCGTTCAGGGTTATGCCTTGGCCGTAGCTGGCCTGGCGGGTTTGAAGTAAGCACCC
>CANBQX010000164.1 GCA_947371775.1 Comamonadaceae bacterium | reverse complement strand
AGCTCAATGCCTTCGCTACCCGCTTCGCGCACATAGTCGATGTGCGGGATGCGGGCCGCTGCGGCGGGGTCGGCAATCAGCTGGTCCAAAAACGCATTGTCAAAGGCCTTGTTGATCAGGCCCGCGCGCGGCCCCTGGAGCTGGTGGCTCATGCCACCGGTGCCCCAGATGTGCACGTTCAGGTCTTCGTCAAAACTCTCGATCGCGCGGCGAATCGCCTGCCCCAGCGCAAAGCAGCGCTGACCGCTGGGCACGGGGTACTGCACCACGTTCACAGCAAACGGAATCACCGGGCAGGGCCAATGGAAGCTTGAGGCAGGCGGCTGGCCGCACATCAGCGACAGTGGAACCGTGAGGCCATGGTCCACCGGCATCTTGTTCACAATGGTCAGATCAAAGTCTTGCTGGATCACCGAGTGCGCAATGTGTGCAGACAGCACCGGATGCCCCTGCACCACAGGCACCGGACGCGGGCCCCAGCCTTCATCAGCGGGCGCATAGGCGTCGGCCGTGCCGATGGCAAAAGTGGGAATAAAGTCCAAGTCAAACGCGGTGGCGTGGTCGTTGTAGACCAAAAAAATCACGTCGGGCTTGTTGTCTTTCATCCAGGCTTTGGAGTACTCGTAGCCCTTGAACACCGGTTGCCAATAAGCCTCCTGCGTCTTGCCCAAATCAAGTGCCGCGCCAATCGCGGGGATGTGCGAGGTGTAGACCGAGGCGGTGATGCGGGCCATGCTTATTGCCCTCCCGCCACGGGCGACTGCCCGGCCGAGCCCTGGGGTTGGCGGTGCGCCTGCGCCGTGCCGTCTTCGCCGACAAAGCGGTTGCCCTCGATGGAGCGTCCACCGGAAATCATCATGTTGCGGTATTCCTCTTCGGTCATGCCGGTCATGGAACCCGCCATTTGTTGAAAGCTCTTGCCGTCGGTGGCGCCAATCTTGGCCAGAAAATAAATATTGCCACCATGGGCCATACAGCGGTTCAGATCGCGCGATAGCACCGCCCGCTTTTGTTCCTCGGTCATGGGCCACGCGTCGAGGTAGGCACGCTCATCGGCCTTGAAGCGCTCGCGGTTGGCCGCCTTCATGAGTGACATGCAAAACTGGTTGAGGTGGTAGCCCTTGCGGCTTTGCTCCGCGTCAAAAATGATGGTGCCGGGCACATCAAGATAGGGTTTGTCCAGGGCCATGGTTATTCCTCGCTCCAGTACAAGCGCATCGGGTTGTCCACCAGAAGGCGGCGCTGCAAATCCGCCGTGGTGGCGATGTGCGGAATAAAGTCCACCAGCAGCCCATCGTCGGGCATGTGGTCTTTGAGGTTGGGGTGCGGCCAGTCGGTGCCCCACAGCACGCGGTCGGGAAACTCTTCCACGATGGCACGCGCAAATGGAACCACATCGCGGTAGGCCTGTTGTTCGCCCTGCAGGGCTGCAGGTCCGTCCACACTCAAGCGCTCGGGGCAGCTGACCTTGCTCCAGACATTGCTGTGCTCGCGCATGAACTTTTGAAACAGCGCGAACTGCGGCCCCCCCACCGGCAGGCGCACATCGGGGCGGCCCATATGGTCCACCACGACCGTGGTGGGCAGTGCGGTGAAAAAGTCCCATAGCTCGGGCAAATCCACGGCCTCAAAATAAATCACCACATGCCAGCCCCACTGCTGAATGCGCTGGGCAATTTCCAGCAGTTCGTCTTTGGGCGTGAAATCCACCAAGCGCTTCACAAAATTAAAGCGCACGCCGCGCACACCGGCGTCGTGCATGGCCTGCAGCTCGGCGTCCGTCACGCTGCGCTTGACGGTAGCCACACCCCGCGCCATGCCCTGGGAGTGCGCCAGCGCGTCCAGCAGCGCACGGTTATCAGCGCCGTGGCAGGTGGCTTGCACGATGACATTGCGCGCAAAACCGAGGTGGTCGCGCAGCGCAAACAGTTGGTCTTTGGATGCGTCGCAGGGCGTGTACTTGCGCTCAGGCGCATAGGGAAACTGCGCACCCGGCCCGAAGACATGGCAGTGCGCGTCCACGCTGCCTGCGGGCAACTGAAAACGCGGCGTGCTCGGGCCGCTGTACCAGTCCAGCCAGCCAGGGGTTTTGGTGAAGTCGCCGGAAGTAGGTTGGGTCATCAGCGGCGCATCAATCGATGTATTTCAAACCCGCTGCGGCCAGGGGCTCGCGCATTTTGTACATGTCCAGGCCCAACACGCCTGCCGCCAGCTTGGCGCGTTTTTCGCCTTCAAAGCTCTCGCGCTTTTCAGCGGCGTCTGCCACCGTTTGGGCCAAGGCGGCGGGCACGACCACTACACCGTCCACATCGGCCACCACCACGTCACCAGGATTCACCAAGGCCCCAGCGCACACCACCGGCACGTTGACCGATCCCAGCGTGGCTTTGATTGTTCCTTTGGCGTGGATCGCTTTGCTAAACACCGGGAAACCCATGCGCTCCAGCTCATCCACATCGCGCACGCCGCCATCGATGATCAGGCCCCGCGCGCCGCGCGCCTGAAAACTGGTGGCCAGCAGATCGCCAAAAAATCCGTCCTCGTTCTCGGTCGTGCAGGCTGCCACGGCCACGTCACCCGGCTGCAACTGCTCGGCGGCCACATGCATCATCCAGTTGTCGCCGGGCTGCAGCAGCACGGTCACAGCCGTGCCGCAGATGCGCGCACCCTTGTAGACCGGGCGCATATAGGGCTTCATGAGCCCCACGCGGCCCAGGGCTTCGTGGATGGTGGCCACGCCAAAGCGGCCCAGTTTTTCAACCGCAGCCGCATCGGCGCGAATGATGTTGCGTTTCACAATTCCCAGCGTGCTCATGCTCAGCGTCCTTTGGCTTGGAGTGCAGCATCGAGCCGCGGAAAGACGCGGCGGGCGTTGCCTTCGTAGATCTGGTGGCGCTGCGCGTCGGTGAGTTGTGTGGACGCTTCGATGTAGCGCTTGGTGTCGTCGAAATAGTGGCCGGTTTCGGGGTCAATGCCGCGCACCGCACCAATCATTTCGCTGGCAAACAAAATGTTGTCCACCGGTATCACCTTGGTCAGCAAGTCAATGCCGGGCTGGTGGTAGACGCAGGTGTCAAAAAAGATGTTCTTGAGCAAGTGCTCTTGCAGCAGCGGCTTTTTGAGCTCCTGCGCCAGCCCGCGAAAGCGGCCCCAGTGGTAGGGCACGGCGCCGCCGCCGTGGGGAATCAAGAACTTCAGGGTAGGGAAATCTTTGAACAAATCGCTGGTCAGGCACTGCATGAAGGCGGTGGTGTCCGCATTGAGGTAGTGCGCGCCGGTGGTGTGAAAGCAGCTGTTGCAGCTGGTGCTCACATGAATCATGGCGGGAATGTCGTACTCCACCATTTTTTCAAAGATGGGGTACCAATGCCGGTCGCTCAAGGGCGGCGAGGTCCAGTGCCCGCCCGAGGGGTCGGGGTTGAGGTTGATGGCCACGTTGCCGTACTGCTCGACACACTTCACCAGTTCGGGAATGGAGGTCGCCGGATCCACGCCGGGCGACTGCGGCAGCATGGCGGCAGGAATAAAGGAATCAGGAAACAGCTGCGACACGCGGTAGCAGAGCTCATTGCAAATAGCCGCCCAGGTCGAGGAGACCTGGAAGTCGCCAATGTGGTGCGCCATGAAACTGGCGCGCGGGCTGAACACGGTCAGGTCGCTTCCGCGCTCGCGCATTTTGGCCAGCTGGTTGGTCTCAATCGACTCACGCAATTCGTCGTCGCTGATTTTCAGGTCCGACACTTTGGGCATCAAGGCCGCGTCTTGGATGCCTGCGATTTGCTGGTTGCGCCAGAGCTCTAAGGCCTTGGGTGCGGTGGTGTAGTGACCGTGCACATCAATGATCATGGGCAAAAACCTTTCGAAAGGACTGGGCGTCAGCGACCGCTGCTGCCGAAGTTCAGGGGCAGGCCGACATAGTTCTCGGCAATGGAGCGCAGGCCCGCTTGGGAATGCATGAGGTAGTCCAGCTCGGCCTCTTTGAGCCGCGCATCAATGGCGCCGTCGTGCGGAAACTGGTGCATGAGCGTGGTGAACCACCAGGAGAACCGCTCTGCCCTCCAAATACGGCGCAGGCAGCGGGCCGAATAGGCGTCTATACCTGCCTCGGAGCGCTCGAGGTAATAGTCTTGAAATGCCTGGGACAGGTACTTCACATCGCTGGCCGCCAGGTTCAGGCCCTTAGCGCCCGTGGGTGGCACGATGTGGGCGGCGTCGCCCGCCAGAAACATGCGCCCAAAGCGCATGGGCTCGGTCACAAAGCTGCGCAAGGGCGCAATGCTTTTTTCGATGCTGGGGCCGGTCACAAGTGCAGCGCGGGCCTCATCGTCCAAGCGCAAACGCAGCTCGGCCCAAAAGGCATCGTCGGACCACTGGTCCAGCGAATCGCTCAAGGGCACCTGCAGGTAGTAGCGGCTGCGGCTGGTGCTGCGCTGCGAGCACAGCGCAAAGCCGCGTGGGCTGTTCACATAAATCAGCTCGTGGTGCACCGGCGGC
>CANBQX010000163.1 GCA_947371775.1 Comamonadaceae bacterium | reverse complement strand
TTGATTTTGATGTCCTGGCGGACGCGTTTACGGCCCGACGCCAGGCGCGGGTTCTTTTTCTTGGGTTTTCCAGATGCCATGATTGAGTTTCCTTGTGTCTGTGGATGATGCCAGCAAAGCCCACGATTATAGCCGCCACGGGTTTCGGGTCTGCCAGCGCCTAGGCTACGGCTAAACTTGGCCCGTGAGTCTTCTCAAATCCGCTTCCACCGTGTCCCTTTGGACGCTGGCTTCGCGCGTGACCGGCTTGGTGCGCGAATCGCTTTTGGCAGCGTTTTTTGGCGCCAGCGCCATGACCGACGCGTTCAACGTCGCCTTTCGCATTCCCAATTTGTTTCGCCGCCTGTTTGCCGAAGGCGCGTTCAGCCAGGCCTTTGTGCCGGTGCTGGCCGCGTCCAAAGCCCAGCACGGAGATGCCGCGACCCAGCGGGTGGTCGACCGCGTGGCCACGGTGCTGGCCTGGGCACTGCTGCTGACCTGTGTGTTGGGCGTGCTGGCTGCGCCCTGGATGGTCTGGGCCATGGCCAGCGGCATGCAAAAAGACCCGCGTGGCTACGACGCGGCGGTGGTGATGACGCGCTTTATGTTTCCCTACATCGGCTTTATGTCGCTGGTGGCGTTGTCCTCGGGCATTTTGAACACCTACAAGCGCTTTGCCGTGCCTGCGGCCACGCCGGTGCTGCTCAACCTGTCGACCATCGCGGCCGCCTGGGGTCTGGCGCCATGGTTGGGGCAGCAGGGCGTCGAGCCGATCTATGCCATGGCGGTGGGGGTGATGGTGGGCGGGTGTTTGCAGTTGGCGGTGCAAATACCAGCCCTGCGTGCCATCGGCATGCTGCCGCGCGTCGGTCTGGGGCTTGCGGCATTGCGCGCGGCCTGGGCCGACCCTGCGACCCGCGACATCGCCCGCCTCATGGCACCGGCCTTGCTGGGCGTGAGCGTGGCGCAGATTTCATTGCTCATCAACACCCAGATCGCCTCGCACCTGCCCGCCGGCAGCGTGAGCTGGTTGAGCTATGCCGACCGCTTGATGGAGTTTCCGACCGCCATGCTGGGCGTGGCCCTGGGCGTGGTGCTGATGCCGCAGCTGACCGCGGCACGGGCTTCTGGCGACGCCCAAGACTATTCGGCCTCCTTGGACTGGGGCTTGCGCATTGTGGTGCTGCTGGCCGTGCCCTGTGCGGTGGCGCTCCTGGTGTTTGCGCAGCCTTTGGTGGCGGTGCTGTTCCAGTACAAGGCCTTTACCGCTTTCGATGTGGCGCAAACCGCGCGTGCATTGCAGGGCTGGGGCGTGGGCCTGGTGGGTATTGTGGCGATCAAGGTGCTGGCGCCGGGCTACTACGCCAACCAGGACATCAAAACGCCGGTGCGCATTGCGATGGCCGTGCTCGTCATCACCCAGCTGCTCAATCTGGCGCTGGTGCCCTTGTTCCAGCACGCCGCGCTGTCTTTGTCGATCGGCTTGGGCGCGGTCGTGAACGCGTTGTGGCTTTTGGCCGGCTTGCGCAAGCGCGGGAGCTACCGACCGTCGCCAGGCTGGGCGCGGTTTTTTCTGCAAGTGGCAATCGCCGCAGCCCTGCTGTGTGTGTACCTGCTGTGGGCCGCACAGGCGGTCGATTGGCTGCACATGGCGGGTCAGCACCTGCTGCGGGTGGGCTTGGTGGCGGCCACTGTCACTGGCGGGGCGCTGCTTTATTTGTTGACCGTGACTGTGCTGGGCCTGAAGCTGCGGCAGTTTTTGCGGCGCTAGACTGCACGCAGTTGCGACCTTGATGCCATGAATTTGAATTTTGAAACCCCTGACCCGCTGGAGTTTTTTGCGACCCTGGTGGAAAGCGATCGCGACTTTGCGCTCTTGGAAGCCGCTATTTGTATCGGGCATATCCAGCAGCCGACCCTGGATGTCCAGGGGGTGTTGTCTGAGATCGATACCTTGCAACAGCGCCTGAGCCAGCGCGTGGCAGCTGACGCTGCGCCCATGGCCAAGTTACTGCACCTGAACCAGTATTTCTACAAAGAGCTGGGTTTTGGCGGCAATGTGAACGACTACTACGCGCCCGACAACAGTTTTATCCACCAGTTGTTGCAGACGCGCCGCGGCATACCCATCTCGCTGGCGGTGCTGTGGTTGGAGTTGGCCCAGGGGATGGGCCTGGACGCGCATGGCGTGAGTTTTCCGGGTCACTTTTTGGTCAAAGTCAGCCTGCCGGTAGGCATGGCAGTGGTCGACCCCCTGACCGGGCAGTCCTTCAGCCGCGAAGATTTGTTGGAAAAATTGGAGCCCTATCGGCATGACGATGGGCACGACGACTTCGAGGTGCCATTGGGTCTGTATTTGCAATCGGCGTCCAAGCGCGACATTCTGGTGCGCATGCTGCGCAACCTCAAAGAAATTTACAAAAACCAGAGCGCCGGTGCGCAGTGGCTGGGGGTGCAGGAGCGCCTTGTCGTCTTGCTGCCGCAGGACTGGTCTGAATACCGGGATCGGGGCCTGGCCCACGCGCTCTTGGGTCAGCACGAGCAGGCTTTGGCGGATCTGGAGTGCTACAGCGTCTACGCCCATGACGCGGTAGATGCCCCCGCCATTGAAGCGCACATGGATGCGCTGCGCGGACAGCTCAAACCCGCGCGCTAAACGGCGCCCGGCGCGCCCTCAGAATTCCAAGTTGTCGATCAGGCGGGTGCTGCCCAAACGGGCGGCTGCCAGAACCACGAGTGCGTCGGCAGTTTGCGGCAATTGCAAATCGCTTTGGCGGCGCACCGCCACATAGTCGGGCTGCCAGCCCTTGGTGCGCAAGGCCTGCATCGCCTGTGCCTCCAGCGCCGCAAAGTCGGTATGGCCTGCGCGCACGGCGCGGGCAATGCCTTGCAGTTGGGCATGCAGTTCACCCGCCTTGGCGCGCTCCGATTCGTTCAGATAGCCATTGCGGGACGACAGGGCCAGACCGTCGCTGGCACGGCGGGTGTCGCCACCCACAATGTCGACCGGCAGGTTGAACTGGCGCACCATGTGGCGGATCACCATCAGCTGCTGGTAGTCCTTTTTGCCAAATACCGCCGTGCGGGCTCGGGTGCAGCTCAAGAGCTTGAGCACCACGGTGCACACACCGGCAAAAAAACCGGGGCGAAACGCGCCTTCGAGCACATCGGTCAGTGCTTCTGGCGGGGTGACACGAAAAGTCTGCGGCTCGGGGTAAAACTCTGCTTCGGTGGGTGCGAATACTAGGTCGCAACCCGCCGCCTCGAGTTGCGCGCAATCGGCGGTCAAGGTGCGCGGGTAGGTGTCAAAGTCGTCTTGCGGGCCGAATTGCAGGCGGTTCACAAAAATGGTGGCCACCGTGACATCGCCCAAGGGCTTGGCCTGGCGCACCAGCGCCAAGTGGCCATCGTGCAAATTGCCCATGGTGGGCACCACGGCAGGGTGGCGGTAGTGCGTGAGTGCTTCAGCCAGCGCGGGCAGGGTGTGGACGATGTGCATCAATGGCGAAGCCGTAAAGAAAACAAAGGTCTTGAATTACCAGGCATGCACGCCATTGACCGGAAAGCTGCCGTCTTTGACAGCCGCCACATAGGCCTCCATGGCGCCGCGGATCGAGTCGCAGTCTGCCATAAAGTTGCGCACAAACTTGGGCATCTTGCCCAGGTTCATACCCAGCATATCGTGCAAGACCAGCACTTGCCCGGCCGTGTCTTTGCCCGCGCCAATGCCAATCGTGGCGCAGCGTGTGAGCGAGCGGGTCAGCTCCGCCGAGAGTTGCGCGGGCACCATCTCCAGCACCAGCATGGAGGCACCGGCATCCTGCAGCGCATGGGCCTCTTGCGTAAGCAGTTCGGCGCTGGCGAGCGACTTGCCTTGCACCCGGTAGCCGCCCAGCGCATGCACCGTTTGGGGCGTCAGGCCCAGGTGGGCACACACGGGTATGCCGCGCTGCACCAGGAAGTGAACAACCTCAGTCGTCCAACCGCCGCCCTCGAGCTTGATCATGTGGGCGCCGGCTTGCATGAGCACAGCGGCGCTGCGAAATGCTTGTTCCTTGGACTCCTGGTAGGTGCCAAAGGGCAGGTCGGCCACCACCCAGGCGGTTCCCTGGGCCCGGCGGATGCCGCGTGCCACGCTCTCGGTGTGGTAGCGCATGTCGTCCAGCGTCACACCGACGGTGCTGTGCAATCCTTGGCAGACCATGCCCAGCGAGTCGCCGATCAAAATGCACTCCACACCGGCGGCATCGGCCACTGCGGCAAAGGTGGCGTCATAGGCCGTGAGCATGGTGATTTTTTCGCCGCGCGCGTGCATCTCCAGCAGGCGGGGCAGGCTGATCGGGCGGCGCGTGGCCATGGGCGAGGCCGGTGGCAAGGTGCCGTAGGGCGTGCCCCCCAGTTGGCCGGCGGCGTGAAGGTCAGGGCTTGCAGGTGTGGCCATGGTGAAAACTCCTCGGGGGCAAAACGCGCCGTTGAAAGAAGGTGTTAGCTGGCGGTGTACGACAGGCGCACGTAGATGGGCGCAAAGGCCTCGGCC
>CANBQX010000162.1 GCA_947371775.1 Comamonadaceae bacterium | reverse complement strand
ACCCTGGAAAACTTTGAAACCGAAGTCATTGCGGCCTCGCACCAGGTGCCTGTGCTGCTCGACTTTTGGGCGCCCTGGTGCGGCCCGTGCAAGGTGATTGGCCCGCTGCTGGAAAAGGTGGAGCTCGAGTACGAGGGCCGCTTCAAGCTCGTCAAAATTGATTCAGACCAGGAGCAGCAGCTCTCAAAAGCCTTTGGCATTCGCAGCATTCCGACCTGCGTGCTGATGATTGGGGGCAAGCCGGTCGATGGCTTTATGGGCGCGGTGCCGGAGGGCCAGCTCAAGAGTTTTTTAAACAAGCACCTGCCAAGCCTTGAGGACATGGCGGCACAAGAGAACGCCGAAGACGCGCAAGCACTGTTGGCCGCAGGTGACCCGCAAGCTGCGCTCAACAAGCTGCACGAGACGCTGACGATCGACCCCGGCAACGACGATGCGCGCTTTGACTACGTCAAGCCGCTGATCGAAACCAATGCGCTGGACGACGCCGCCGCCGCCCTGGCGCCTGCACTGGCCGCCATTCCGCGCCAACTGCGCTTTGAGGCACTGGGCCAGTTTTTGGATGCCATCAACTTTGTCATGTCCGACCCGCGGGGCACTTGGGGCCCGGATCAATTTGACGCCCTGATTGCCGCCAACAAGCGCGACTTTGACACCCGCCTGGCCAAAGCGCGCGTGCTGATGGTGGGCGGCATGTGGACCGAGTCCATGGACGAGCTGCTGGAAATCATCATGCGCGACAAGACCTGGAATGACGCTGTGGCGCGCAAAACCTTTGTCGCCATTTTGGAGCTGCTCACACCACCCAAGCCCAAGGCCGGCAACGACACGGGCAAGGCCGCCGGTGGCATTGAGCTGCTGGGTAAAGCCGTGGTCAACGAAGACCCGCAAGCCCAGCTGGTGTCCGCCTACCGGCGCAAGCTGAGCATGGCGCTCAACTAGACCACTGCGCCTCTTTTACCGGCTGCCCAACCAGGCAGCGCCCACCACCAGCGCAGCGGCCACTGCCACATTCCACTGCAGTGCCTGCCCGGTGGTGAGCAGCAACATCACGGTCGACAAAATCGGCGTGGCAAAAGCCAGGAGGCCAATGCGCCGCGTGTCGCCCAATTTGATGGCCGCGTCCCACAAAAAGAAGGCCCCACCCAAGGGCCCCAGGCCCAGGATGGCGATCAACACCAGGTCTTGCGTGCTGAGCGCCACGGCGGGCTCCAGCAGCGCGTGGCAGACCAAAGACAAAACACCCGAGGCCGCAGCAAATCCACCCACCGCAGCCGTGGGAAACGCAGGCAAGCGGCGTGTGAGCAGCGAATAGCTGGCCCACACAAAGGCCGAGGCCAGTGCGATCACGTAGCCACTGTGGAACTCCACTGCCGCGTCCGACTGGCCTCCCCGCCCCAAGATGGCAATGGCCGCGCCGGCAAAACCAATCAAAGCCGCCACGATGTGGCGCCCGCGCAATTGCACCTCTTTTAAAAACAAAGGCGCCATCACCACCATGCCCAGCGGCCACAGGTAGTTGATGAGGTTGGCCTCTACGGCAGGCGCGTTGCGCAGGGCGATGAACAGCAAAAAGTGAAAGCCAAACAGGCCGTACACCCCCACCAACAAGGTGGGCAGCGGCACCTGCCAGCGGCTCAAACGAAACCGCGCCAGCGGCAGCGAAATGAGGCTGCCCACCAGCAAGCCCAGCCCTGTCAACAAAAAAGGCGGGATGTGCGCCAATTGCACGCCCAAGGGCGCCAACGTGCCCCACAGGGCAATGGCGGCCAGCGCCAGCAGGTCTGATTTCATGCAACTATGGCTGAGTAGGCTTTACTTTCACTGAGCACCTTCATCCAATATACGCAAGCGTCTACATTCTCTTTCAATGTAAGGTGCCCGTATACCTCACGGTTGTCTAGGTACTGAGGTATGCCCTGCCTGCGTAGTTCGCGGCTAAAGATAACGTACTCGTAGTCATCGCTACCATCTAAGTATCTGACATCCTTAAATACATCGCGACGAAGCAGATAGGTGCAGTGCACTACATCACACTTTATCAGTCCGGTGATCTCACGATTGAGTACTGTGTAGTACCTCGCATCATCCAGGTAATAGCCATTGGCGTTAGTCAACAGGTGATAGTTGCTGTATGGCTTGTGTTGTTCCTCGTCTGGTGTCACTGCATACCGTAGGAGCGGCGCCACAACGGGCAAATTTAGTCCTACAAGGGTGCGCAAGGTGTGTGGCAGCACGAAGTTGTCCACATCTATCACCCAATAGAACTCGGCCTGTGATTGGAGTGCCAGTTCAACGCTGCGTTCTCTGATAGCACCGAGTGCCTTGAATCTGACAGGGTTCCACTCATGCACGTCGAACTTGTGCACTGGTTCTTCGATGTCGGAGAAATCTGTGACAACAAGGTGGTACCACTTGCCGTTCATTGATAGCCACTGCTTGAGTATTGCCTCCGATTTATCCGTGTTGTTGTTACTGCGCACATACAAAATTACCCTATCCTTTGGGTAGTCCCATTGTTCTAAAGACTTAAGCCACGCAGGCAGCATCTTCTCTTTCTGCTTAGCCAGTACGGCTACAAATACCAATGGATATTCAGTCATTGGTACCAACCTTTCTTCTAATCTTGGTGACAGGCATATCTTGCAGGGAGACTGAGGTCGAATATGGGCGCATGGCAGGACATTGCAATGTCTGCTCTGTAACAAGGAAAAAGTCAGCGCTCAGCCGCGTGGGCGTGGAAGAAGTTAAGTGCTCAAGTTTGAGTCGCCGCTCAAGGGCGGCCGCGCTAAGTCCATCGTCTCGGGGATGCACGCTTTTGCGCAGGGCGACAGTTAGCCCAGCGCCACGCGCATTTGGTCAATCACCGCTTGGTAGTCAGGCTTGCCAAAAATAGCGCTGCCGGCCACAAAGGTGTCGGCGCCGGCGTCAGCCACGCGGCGGATGTTGTCGGTTTTGATGCCGCCGTCCACCTCCAGGCGAATGTCTTTGCCGGTGGCGTCAATGCGCTTGCGCACGTCCTCGATCTTGCGCAGGGCCGAGTCGATAAAGCTCTGGCCGCCAAAGCCGGGGTTGACGCTCATGATGAGCACCAGGTCGATGTCGTCAATCACCCAGTCCAGCACGTCCAGCGGCTCGGCGGGGTTGAACACCAGCCCGGCCTTTACGCCCTTGGACTTGATGGCCTGGATGCTGCGGTGCACATGGCCCGATGCGTCGGGGTGAAAACTGATGTAGTCCGCACCGGCTTCCGCAAACGATGCGGCCAGCGCATCCACCGGCGAGATCATCAAATGCACGTCGATCGGCACGGCCACGCCCGCGGCGGTTTTGGAGTGCGGCTTGAGGGCGCTGCAAATCATGGGGCCGAAGGTGAGGTTGGGCACGTAATGGTTGTCCATCACGTCAAAGTGGATCCAGTCGGCGCCTGCAGCGATGACGTTTTTCAGCTCTTCACCCAGGCGGGCAAAGTCAGCAGAGAGCAAAGAGGGGGCGATACGGAAGGTCATGAAGCGGATCTCGGTAGCAAGGGCAAAGTGGAACTGCGCTGAACATACCCGATTTTCGGCTTAGCATCGCGCCATGGCCAAGCACACCACTCCCGATTACCAGTTTCACGTCGAGGTGCGCCCGCAGTACCTGCCCGACCAGTCGTCGCCCGCCCAGGGCCTGTACCTTTTTGCGTACACGATCACTGTTAGCAACACCGGCAGCGTGGCGGCGCAGCTGATCTCGCGCACCTGGAACGTGAACGACGCCAACGGCCACACCGAAAAGGTCAAAGGCCTGGGCGTGGTCGGCCAGCAGCCGCTGCTGCAGCCCGGTCAGTCGTTTGAATACACCAGCGGCACCCGCCTGCGCACGCCCACCGGCACCATGCACGGCAGCTACTTTTGTGTGGCCGAGGACGGCGAGAAGTTTGACGTGGACATTCCCATGTTTGTGCTCGACGCCCTGAGCGGCGATGTGGACAGCAAGCGCACCCTGCACTGAGCGGCGCGACCTGCCATGGGCGAGTTTGACCTGATACGCCGGTTTTTTACCCGACCCACGCCGCGCGCGGTGCTGGGTGTGGGGGACGATTGCGCACTGCTGCAAAGCGCGCCCGGCATGCAAATGGCCATTTCCACCGACATGCTGGTGGCGGGCCGCCACTTTTTTGCCGACACCGACCCTCAGCGCCTGGGCCACAAGTGCCTGGCCGTGAACCTGAGCGATCTTGCCGCCTGCGGCGCACGGCCAGTGGCTTTCACACTGGCGCTGGCGCTGCCCCAGGCCGATGAGGCCTGGCTCGCGCCTTTTGCCAAAGGCCTGTTGCAGTTGGCCGATGCCCATGGCTGCGAACTCATTGGCGGAGACACCACGCGCGGGCCGCTCAACATCTGCATCACCGTGTTGGGCGAAGTGCCCGCAAGGGGCGCCGTGCCGCTGCTACCCACCAGCGCCCTGCTGCGCAGCGGCGCTCAGGCGGGTGACGACATTTATGTGAGCGGCACTTTGGGCGACGCGGCGCTAGCCTTGCGCGCTTTGCAAGGCGCGTTCA